>JAUMBN010000147.1:0-4251 GCA_032119675.1 Solirubrobacteraceae bacterium
GTCGAAGGCGACCGGGATGCCGGCGGTTCCCGCCACCAGCCCGTCCTCCCCAAGGCGCCTGCGAGCGAGGAGGCTGAGGCTCCCCTCGGTCAAGGCGCTGCTCGTGCTCTTCCTGGGGGCCGTCCTCCTGGCCGGGGGGTGGATCTGGCTTCGCAGCTCGTCGGTGGTCGCGGTCGAGCAGGTGAAGGTGACGGGCGTGGGCACCTCGCCGGGCGGCGCGGCCATCCGCTCCTCGCTGACGAGCGTGGCGATGGACATGACGACGCTCAACGTCGACCGGGAGGCCCTAGACGAGGCAGTGGCGCGCTTTCCCGTCGTCAAGTCGCTCGAGGTCACGACCGACTTTCCCCACGGGATGAGGATCGCCGTCACGCAGCGGCGCCCGGTAGCCGCGCTGGTGGGCGGCGGGGTTCCCGTGGCGGTCGCCGCCGACGGGGTCCTGCTCAAGGGGGAGAGGACAGCCGGCCTCCCAGCGGTTACCGCCAAGGTCCCGTATGGGGCTCCCCGCCTGACAGGGGGGCGCGCCCTCGAGCAGGTACGCCTCCTGGCCGCTGCGCCGCCCCACCTGCGCAGCCGTGTGAGCGCCGTGAGCTACGCCGGCGGCGGCTACACCGTTCGCGTCGCCGGCTACCCGGAGCTGCGCTTCGGCGCTCCCGACCGGCTCCAGTCCAAGTGGGCCGCCGCCGGCCGCATCCTCAAGGACCCGGGCGTCGCCGGGGCCACTTATGTCGACCTGCGGGTGCCGGAGCGCCCTGCCGTGGGACCTTCCACGGGCAGCGAGGAAGGCTTTATTCCCTAAAACCCTCAAGTGTGGATCGAGGGTTGCGCAGTGACAAACCCTCAACTCCAGCTTGAGGCAAGGGTGGCGCAATCGCCCTTGCGCTTCTAGACTCCAGAGGAACAGAGGCCCTACGGTGGCCTCCCGATCGGGCCCCGGGAACTCTTCCCGAGGCCTCAACTATGAATTGAGGGTCGGACAGATCAATGGAAAGCATGGTTGACCACGGCAGCTATCTCGCCGTCATCAAGGTCGTCGGAGTGGGCGGAGGCGGCACCAACGCCGTGAACCGCATGGTTGACGCCGGGCTGCGTGGCGTCGAGTTCATCGCCTCCAATACCGACGCCCAGGCCCTCCAGGCCTGCGAGGCCGACATCAAGCTCAATATCGGCGAGGAGCTCACGCGTGGGCTGGGGGCCGGCGCCGACCCGCAGGTCGGATTTGGCGCCGCGGCCGAGTCCCGCGACGACATCAAGGAGGCCCTTAAGGGGGCCGACATGGTCTTCGTCACTGCCGGCGAGGGTGGCGGCACCGGCACCGGCGCCGCTCCCGTCATCGCCGAGATCGCCAAGAGCGAGATCGGCGCCCTGACCGTGGGCGTGGTCACCCGTCCCTTCGAGTTCGAGGGCGCCCAGCGGATGAAGGCGGCCGACGAGGGGATTGAGCGCCTGCGCGAGGTGGTCGACACCCTGATCGTCATCCCCAACGAGCGCCTGCTGGCCACCGTCGAGAAGCGCACGACGGTCCTCGAGGCCTTCCGCGAGGCCGACAACGTCCTGCGCCAGGGCGTCCAGGGGATCACCGACCTGATCACCATCCCCGGCCTGGTCAATCTCGATTTCGCCGACGTGCGCACCATCATGGCCGACGCCGGCTCTGCCCTCATGGGAGTGGGTTCATCGGCCGGCGAGAATCGCGCCGTCGACGCCGCCACCGCCGCCATCACCAGCGAGCTCCTCGAGGACTCGATCGACGGTGCCACCGGGATCCTCCTCAACATCACTGGCGGCAGTGAGCTCGGGCTCTTCGAGGTCAATGAGGCCGCCGAAGTGATCCACTCCGCCGCCGACCGCAACGCCAACATCATCTTCGGGGCCGTCCTCGACGAGTCGATGGGCGACGAGGTCCGCGTGACCGTCATCGCCACCGGCTTCGACCAGGCCGGGCGCCGTTCGCGACGCAGCTCCGAGGGCAGCCGCGAGCCGGCCCCCCGCGCCGGGCGCAAGGACCGCACGCCCAAGGTGGGCAAGAAGAGCGACCTCGAGATCGGTGACGACGATCTCGACATCCCTGCCTTCCTGAAGTAGCGGCTGCCCCGGGAAGGGAGACGCGGCTGCGGTAGCGTGGCGGCGATGGCCGCCGCTTCCCGCCGCACGCCCCTCTATGACCGCCACGTCGAGGCCGGCGCCCGGATTGTCGACTTCGCCGGCTGGGAGATGCCGGTCCAGTACGAGGGCATCCGCCAGGAGCACGAGGCGGTCCGCAGCTCGGCCGGCCTCTTCGACGTCTCCCACATGGGTGAGGTCGAGGTCACCGGGCCCCAGGCCGGTGGCCTGGTCCAGCGGCTCCTGTCCAACGACCTCGAGACGCTCGATGTCGGCGGCGCGCAGTACTCGGTGCTCTGCAACGAGGACGGCGGGGTGCTCGACGACTGCTTCGCCTACCGGGTGGCCGATGACCGCTACCTGATCGTCACCAACGCCTCCAACCACGAGCGCGACTTCGCCTGGATGCGCGACCACGCAGCCGGCTTCGACGCGGAGGTCATCGACGCCGCGGACAGCTGGGCAATGATCGCCGTCCAGGGCCCCGCGGCGCGCGAGATGCTTGCGCCGCTCTGCGAAGGCGAGCTGCCGGCCCGCTTCAGCGTGGCCGAACTGGCCGTGGCCGGCGTCCCATCGCTGGTCTGCGGCACCGGCTACACCGGCGAGGACGGCGTCGAGATCCTCTGCCCGCCACAGGACGCGCCGGCCCTCTGGGATGCGCTCACGGCAGCCGGCGGCGTGCCCGCTGGCCTCGGGGCCCGCGACACGCTCCGCATGGAGGTCTGTTACCACCTCTACGGAAACGACCTGATGGAGGGCCGGGGGCCGATCGCCGCGGGCCTTGGCTGGGCCTGTCGCGAGGAGACCGGGTTCATCGGCTCCGAGGCGGTGGCTGCCGAGCGCGAGGCCGGCCCGCGGGAGAAGCTCGTTCCGTTCGTCATCGACGGCCCGGGGATCGCCCGCCAGGGCAACCCGGTCGAGGGGGGCGGCGAGGTCACCAGCGGAACCCTCTCGCCGACCATGGGGGTGGGAATCGGCATGGCCTACCTGCCTTTGGGCCGGGCGGTGCCGGGCGAGAAGATCGAGATCGACGTGAGGGGCAAGATCCGCCCGGCGACGGTCGCCGAGAAACCTCTTTACCGTCCAGCCGGCGCGTAGACTCGCCGCCAGACCACGAGCAAGGAGACGTCGATGGCCGACGCCAGCTATCCCGCCGAGCTGATTTACCACCCCGAGCACGACTGGGCCCGAGTCGAGGGCGACGTCGCCACCTTCGGAATCACCTGGTACGCCCAGGACGCCCTCGGGGAGGTCGTCTTCTTCGACCCGCCCGACCCGGGAACCCAGGTCGAGGCCGGCGCCGCGTACGCGGAAGTCGAGTCGGTAAAGGCGGTCAGCGAAGTGATCGCCCCGCTCAGCGGCGAGGTGATCGAGGTCAACGGTGCCCTCGGCGACACGCCGGAGTCGATAAACGACGACCCGTACGGCTCCGGCTGGATGGTCAAAGTGAGGCTCTCGGACGTATCGGAGACAGAGGCCCTTATGGACGCCACCGCCTACGAGGCAATCCTGCCCTGATCAGGCGCCCCGGCCGCACAGGGAGCACGAGAACTTGAGCCGCTACACCGCCGTCACACCCGAAGACCTCGAGCAGATGCTCGCGACGATCGGAGCCTCCTCGATCGACGAGCTCTTCGAGCAGGTGCCCGAGGGCGTCCGGCTCGGACGCGAGCTCGACCTGCCCGAAGGCATGGGCGAGCAGGAGGTCTACGGCCACCTGCTCGAGCTCGCCCGGGCCAACACCTCGGCCGACGACGAGATCACCTTCCTGGGCGCCGGGATGTACGACCACTACGCGCCGGCCGTCATCGACATGCTGCTCGGACGGTCGGAGTTCCTGACTCCCTACACGCCGTACCAGCCCGAGATCAGCCAGGGCAGCCTCCAGGTCATGTTCGAGTACCAGACTGCGATCAGCGAGCTGACCGGCCTGCCGGTCTCCAACGCCTCGCTCTACGAGGGCCCAAGCGCAGTCGGCGCAGCCGGGTACCTGGCCAAGCTCGCCAACGGGAAGTCGAAGTTCGTCGTCTCGCGCGGGCTTCACCCGCACAGCCGGGAGACCCTGCGCACGCTCTCGCACGGTTACGGGATCGAGGTCGTGGAGGTGCCGCTCTCCGGCGGCGTCACCGATCCCGACGCCTGGGCCGC
>JAUMBN010000148.1:0-5785 GCA_032119675.1 Solirubrobacteraceae bacterium
AACTACGACGACGCGGTCATGGAGCTCATGCTCGAGGACGCCGAGATTCCCGTCGAGGTCCTCAAGTCGGCCATCCGCAAGGCGACGCTCGAGATCAAGCTGACCCCGGTCCTGGCGGGCTCGTCCTTCAAGAACAAGGGCGTCCAGCCGCTCCTGGATGCCGTGGTCGACTACCTGCCCTCGCCGCTCGACGTCCCGCCGGTCGAGGGGATCGACCCCAAGAGCGAGGAGCCGGTCGAGCGCCCCACCGACGACTCGGCCCCGTTCTCGGCCCTGGCCTTCAAGATCATGGCCGACCCGTTCGTCGGGAAGCTGACCTACTTCCGCGTTTACTCCGGCTCGCTGGAGGCCGGCGGCCGCGTCCTCAACGTGTCCACCGGCAAGACCGAGCGCGTCGGGCGCATCCTGATGATGCACGCCAACGACCGCGAGGAGATCGAGCGCGTCTACGCCGGCGACATCGCCGCCGGCGTCGGCATCAAGCAGATCGTCACCGGGGACACCCTCTGCGCCCCGGACCAGCCGGTCAAGCTCGAGACCATCAGCTTCCCCGAGCCGGTCATCAAGGTCGCCGTCGAGCCGAAGACCAAGTCCGACCAGGAGAAGATGTCGGTCGCCCTGGGACGCCTGGCCGAGGAAGACCCGACCTTCCAGGTCCAGACCAACGAAGAGACCGGTCAGACCGAGATCTCCGGGATGGGCGAGCTCCACCTCGAGGTTCTCGTCGACCGCATGA
The DNA here is from genome assembly GCA_032119675.1 of Solirubrobacteraceae bacterium. Lineage (GTDB taxonomy): Bacteria > Actinomycetota > Thermoleophilia > Solirubrobacterales > Solirubrobacteraceae > F1-60-MAGs163. Next base: position 737 of record JAUMBN010000148.1, read on the forward strand.
AGCGCGAGTTCAAGGTCGAGGCCAACGTCGGCAAGCCGCAGGTCTCCTACCGCGAGACCATCCGCGGCAGCGCCGAGAAGGTCGAGGGCAAGTTCATCCGCCAGACCGGTGGCTCGGGCCAGTACGGCGTCGTCTACATCAACCTGGAGCCCGCCCCCGGGGTCGGCTTCGAGTTCGAGAGCAAGATCAAGGGTGGCTCCGTCCCGACCGAGTTCATCCCCGCGGTGGAGAAAGGCTGCGAGGAGGCCCTGGCCAACGGCGTCAAGGCCGGCTTCCCGATGGTCGACGTCAAGGTGGAGCTCGTGGACGGCAAGTACCACGACACCGACTCCTCGGAGATCGCCTTCAAGGTCGCCGGCTCCCTGGCGATGAAGGAGGCCGCCAAGCGCGCCAAGCCGGTGCTGCTGGAGCCGATCTTCAAGGTGGAGGTCGTCACGCCCGAGGAGTTCATGGGCGACGTGATCGGCGACCTCAACCGCCGCCGCGGGCGGGTCGAGGGCATGGAGCCCCGCGGAAACGCCCAGGTCGTGGACGCCTTCGTGCCCCTGTCGGAGATGTTCGGGTACGCCACCGACCTGCGTTCGGCGACGCAGGGACGGGCGACCTACACGATGCAGTTCGACAAGTACGAGGAAGTCCCGCCGAACATCGCCGAGAAGATCATCGAACACCGAACCGGAGAGGTGGTCGCGGCGTAAACGCCGTTTCCACGTATCTAAGCTAGATTCCTTGGTTGGTCGCCGTTAGGCCACCGGGGTCATTACGACTGAAACAGACAGGAGCGAATCGCAGTGTCCAAGGAGAAGTTTGAGCGCGACAAGCCCCACGTGAACGTGGGAACCATCGGTCACATCGACCATGGAAAGACGACCCTGACCGCGGCCATCACAACCGTGCTGTCGGAGAAGAGCGGAGGCGAGGCCCGCAGCTTCGCCGAGATCGACAACGCTCCGGAGGAGAAGGAGCGCGGGATCACCATCGCCACTTCGCACGTGGAGTACGAGACCGACAACCGGCATTACGCCCACGTCGACTGTCCCGGCCACGCCGACTACGTCAAGAACATGATCACCGGCGCCGCCCAGATGGACGGCGCGATCCTGGTGGTCTCGGCGGCCGACGGCCCGATGCCCCAGACCCGCGAGCACATCCTGCTCGCCCGTCAGGTCGGCGTCCCGTACATCGTCGTCTTCCTCAACAAGGCCGACATGGTCGACGACGAGGAGCTTCTGGAGCTCGTCGAGGTGGAGGTCCGCGACCTCCTCAACGAGTACGACTTCCCGGGTGACGACATTCCGTTCATCACCGGCTCGGCGCTCAAGGCGCTCGAGGGCGACGACGAGTACAAGGCCAAGATCTTCGAGCTGGCCGACGCGCTCGACTCCTATATCCCGGAGCCGACCCGCGAACTCGACAAGCCGTTCCTGATGCCGGTCGAGGACGTCTTCTCGATCACCGGTCGCGGCACCGTCGCAACCGGCCGTATCGAGCAGGGAATCATCAACACCGGTGACGATGTCGAGATCGTCGGAATCAAGGACACGACGACCACGACGGTCACCGGCGTGGAGATGTTCCGCAAGCTCCTCGACGAGGGCCAGGCCGGCGACAACGTAGGGCTCCTGCTGCGCGGCATCGACCGCGACGAGATCGAGCGTGGTCAGGTGCTCTGCAAGCCAGGCTCGATCACGCCGCACACCAAGTTCAAAGCCGAGGTGTACGTCCTCAAGAAGGAAGAGGGCGGCCGCCACACCCCGTTCTTCACGGGTTACCGGCCCCAGTTCTACTTCCGCACGACCGACGTGACCGGAGTCGCGACCCTCCCCGAGGGAACCGAGATGGTCATGCCGGGCGACAACGTCACCATGGACGTCGAGCTGATCCAGCCGATCGCCATGGACAAGGGCCTGCGGTTCGCCATCCGCGAGGGTGGTCGCACCGTCGGCTCGGGGGTGGTCACCGAGATCATCGAGTAGTTCCGAAACGGGGCGGGGAGGGCGAGTGCCGTCCTCGCCCCGCTTTCTGAGTAATCAGATACGACCGAAGGACGCAGGGGCGGAGCCCGGCCAGGGATACCGCCCCCGCTCCGTGTTCAGAGACGAAACAGGACGAAAGCCCAGCAAGATCGAAAAATGGCAGTAGCCACGCAAAACAAGATCCGGATCCGCCTCAAGGCGTACGACCACTCGGCAATCGAGACGGCCGCCAAGGAGATCGTGGAGACGGCTACCCAGACCGGCGCCACCGTGACCGGCCCGGTTCCCCTGCCTACCGAGAAGAACGTCTACTGCGTGATCCGCTCGCCGTTCAAGGACAAGGACTCCCGCGAGCACTTCGAGATCCGCACCCACAAGCGGCTGATCGACATCCATCAGCCGACGCCGAAGACCGTCGACTCGCTCCAGCGGCTTGACCAGCTCCCGGCGGGCGTCGACATCGAGATCCGCCTCGCGGGCTGAGCTGGACGATGGCCGCGATCCTCGCCCGAAAGATCGGCATGACCCAGCTCTTCATGGAGGACGGAAGCGTCGAGCGTGTAACCGTTCTCGAAGCCGGTCCCTGCCCGGTCACCGCCGTGCGCCGCAGCGACGAGGACGGCTATGACGCCGTTCAGCTCGCCTTCGGCGAAGACAAGGAGAAGCACCTCAGCGGCGGCGAGCTTGGCCACCTCAAGAAGGCCGGCGCCTCCCCCCACCGCCACCTGGCCGAGTTTCGTGACGAGGGCGATGAGCTAAGCGTCGGCGACACCGTGACCGTCGACAGCTTCGAAGAGGGCCAGAAGGTCAAGGTCGCCGGCGTCACCAAGGGCAAGGGGTTCCAGGGCACCGTCAAGCGCCACAACTTCAGCCGCGGCCCTGTCACCCACGGTTCCCACAACGTCCGCGCCCCCGGCTCGATCGGGGCCTCAGCCTGGCCGGCCCGCGTCTTCAAGGGCGTTCGCGGCCCGGGCCAGATGGGCAACAAGCGCGCAACTCAGCGGGGGCTGACCGTCGTGCGGGTCGACTCCGGTGACAACCTCCTTCTTCTCCGAGGCGCCGTTCCCGGGGCAAAGGGCGGCCTGGTGGAGGTGCGCACCGATGGCTGACGCCCCCGTTCTCGGCGGCACCGGCAAGGTCTCCCTCGACGGCGAGATCTTTGGCGCACGCCTGAACCGCACCCTCATCCACGAGTCGGTCCGGGCCGAGCTCAACGCCAGGCGCCAGGGCACCGCAGCCACGAAGACCCGTGGCGAGGTGCGCGGCGGCGGTGCCAAGCCATGGCGCCAGAAGGGCACCGGCCGTGCCCGCGCCGGCTCCTCGCGCTCCCCGATCTGGACCGGTGGCGGCACGATCTTCGGCCCTGAGCCTCGCCACTACCTCTCCAAGGTCAACCGCAAGGAGCGCCGTGCGGCGATGCGCAGCGCCCTCTCGGTCCACGCCGACCGCGGTTCGGTGGCCGTCCTCGACGTCAAGGCCTTCGAGACCCCTTCGACCAAGGCCGCCGGCGCGCTGATCGGCGACTGGAAGGCTGAAGGCCCCGTGCTCGTCGTGCTCGGAGCCGACGAGGGCCAGGCCGCTCTCTCCTTCCGCAACCTCCCGGACGCCACGGTGCTGCCGGCGGCAGAGATCGGCGTCGCCGACGTCGTGCGTGCCGGACGGATCCTGGCCAGCGAGGCGGCGCTTGGTGAGCTAACCGGCCGCCTCGGCACCGTTGAACGCGCGAGCGAGGCGGTGGCCTGATGGAGCACACCGACGTGATCATCCGGCCGATCATCAGCGAGAAGAGCTACGTGCTCGCCTCCAACGACCGCTACACCTTCCGCGTCCACCCCGACGCCCACAAGACCGAGATCCGCCAGGCGGTGGAGAGCCTCTTCGACGTGGGCGTGGTTGACGTGCGCACGCTTTGGGTCAAGCCCAAGCCCAAGCGCCGCGGCTACACCTCGGGCCAGACCCGCCGCTGGAAGAAGGCGGTCGTACAGGTGCGTGCGGGCGACTCGATCCCGGTCTTCCAGGGCCTCGCGGAGATGGAGGGGTGAGCTGAGAGATGGCGATCCGTAAGCCCAAACCCACCAGCCCGGGTCAGCGCTTTGCGACCTACTCCGACTTCGCGGAGGTCACCAGGAGCAAGCCGGAGAAGAGCCTCGTCGAGGGCAAGAGCCGCAGCGGCGGGCGCAACTCGAACGGCCGCAAGACCTCGCGCCATCGCGGCGGCGGCGCAAAGCGCCTCTATCGCAAGGTCGACTTCAAGCGGCGCAAGGACGGTGTTCCGGCCAAGGTGGCGGCGGTCGAGTACGACCCCAACCGCACCTCCTATATCGCCCTCCTGCACTACGCCGACGGGGAGAAGGCCTACATCCTGGCCCCGAGCCAGCTCAAGGTCGGAATGACGGTCAGCTCCGGGCCCGACGCCGAGATCGCCGTCGGCAACTGCCTGCCGCTCTCGGCGATGCCGGTCGGCACCATCGTCCACAACGTCGAGCTCCAGCCGGGCCGCGGCGGCCAGATGGGCCGCTCGGCGGGCACCTCGATCCAGCTGATGGCCCGCGAGAACGACATGGCCACCCTTCGGCTGCCCTCGGGCGAGATGCGGATGGTCCGCGCCGACTGCCGCGCCACCGTAGGCGTGATCGGCAACTCCGAGCACCAGAACGTCAAGGTCGGCAAGGCGGGGCGCAAGCGCCACATGGGCGTTCGCCCGCAGACCCGCGGCACGGCGATGAACCCCGTCGATCACCCGCACGGTGGCGGCGAGGGCTCGACCACGGCCGGTCGCCACCCGGTCACCCCGTGGGGCGTGCCGACCCTCGGCTTCCGCACCCGCAAGAAGCACAAGCAGTCCGACCGTTACATCGTCCGCGGCCGGCGCCGCGGGAAGGCGGGCCGCTAGATGAGCCGCTCGAGCAAGAAGGGGCCGTTCATCGACGAGCGCCTGCTCACGAGGATCGTGAAGATGAACGAGAGCGGCGACAAGACCATGCTCAAGACCTGGTCTCGCACCTCGACGATCTTCCCCGAGATGGTCGGCCACACGATCGCCGTTCACGACGGGCGAAAGCACGTCCCTGTC
>JAUMBN010000149.1:0-4715 GCA_032119675.1 Solirubrobacteraceae bacterium
ATTGAAGCGATGATCGCCACGGCGCCAAGGACGAGCGGGTAGAGCGCCACGGCGGTCTGCTGGGAGAAGGTCAGGACGCCGAGGAGCATCACGGCGACCGCGGTGACCGCGTAGGTCTCGAAGAGGTCGGCAGCCATACCCGCGCAGTCGCCGACGTTGTCGCCGACGTTGTCGGCGATGACCGCGGGGTTGCGCGGGTCGTCCTCGGGGATGCCGGCTTCGACCTTGCCGACGAGGTCGGCGCCGACGTCGGCGGCCTTGGTGAAGATGCCGCCGCCGAGCCGGGCGAAGACGGAGATGAGCGAGCCGCCGAAGCCGAGGCCGATCAGGGCGATGACGGCCTCCTTAGGGGTCTCGTCGAAGAACGCGGTGAGGACGCCGTAGTAGCCGGCAACCCCGAGGAGCGCGAGGCCGACGACGAGCATCCCGGTAATGGCACCGCCGCGGAAGGCGACGCCGAGCGCCGGGCCGATTCCGCCGCGAGCCGATTCGGCCACGCGCGCGTTGGCGCGCACCGACACGTTCATTCCGATGTATCCGGCCGCGCCCGAGAGAACGCCACCGATGATGAATCCGATGGCCACCGCGAGGTCCTGAATGAACAGGAGGGCGACGAAGAGGACGACTCCGACCCCGGCGATCACCAGGTACTGGCGGTTCAGGTAGGCGCGCGCACCGGCCTGGACGGCGGCTGAGATGCGCTGCATCTCGGCGTTACCCGGGGAGAGGGCCAGGAGCCGCTGGGTGGTGACGATGCCGTAACCGACGGCGAGGAGCGAGCAGGCGACCGCGATGAGAACACCGTGGTCAATGAAGAATGCGGACAAGGGACTAATGCCTCCGGGTTTCAGGTGGTTGGCCGCCCGCTTGGGGGCGGCACTGGCGGCAGCGCCCAGGTGGCGCTGCGCCAAGCGGCGGCGATGTTATCGCTTCGCCCGGGCCACCGGCGCGCCGGTCGACCCGGGAACTGGGCCAGGCGATCAGCGCCCGGGCACCCAGAGACCGCTCGAGCCGTCCTTCGGGGGCTCCTCTTCACCGGGACCTTCGCCTGCCCCGGGAGGGGGTGCCTGCTCTTCGCCGGGCGACGCACCGGCCCTCGAGGTTTCTTCGCCGTCTCCGCCCTGCTCGCCCGCCAGCCGGGCGTAGGCGACCTGGAGCTGCGAAAGGGCATCCTTGATCTGCGGCGCATTCTCGCCGAGCGCCGGCTCGATGAGGGGTAGCAGCCTGCTGACGCTTTCCACCGCCAAAGCAACCTGCCCGGCGTCGGCCTCGTCCTCTGAACCTGGGAGCAGGCCCGCCTTGCGGGCACCGAGGTTGAGAAGGGAGACGACGGTCTGAGCGACGACCTCTTCGACGCGCAGAGCCTTGAGCTCGGCCTCATAGGCGGCGCGCAGCTCCTCCTCGGTCGGCGGCCTGTCGCCTCCCGGCACGCTCTCCGGCGGCGCGTCGCCCTCAGGGGCGGGCGCCGGCGCTTCGTTCTCCTGCTGCTCTTCCGGTTCCTCGGTCACTCGGATACCTCCAGCGCTCCCGCGCCGTAGCTTTCGCCCGTCAGGGCCACGGTTGAAGCGTAGACGTCCGGGAGCGATCTCCCCGACCCGAAATCGTCGAGCTGGCGCCTGGCCCCCGTGCGGTCCGGCAGGGCTGTGTCGATCCCGAGCTCCCCGCGCAGTGGCTCGGTCCACTCCTGAAGCCCCGAGATCGCCTCTCGGGTGGGAATCGCCGCGGAGCTCGCAAAGTCGATTACCTCGCCCTCGCTCCCCCAACGGATTGCCCGCCAGAGGTTCTCCTCGACCAGGCGCGGGGGCACGTCGAGCATCGGCCGTCCCTCGTCCTCGTCCCGGGCAGCCTGGAGCACGCAGGCAACGATGAGGCCGGCCAGAGCCTCCGACTCGCCGGCGGTCATCTGGGCGTCACAGATCCGCACCTCCACGGTGCCGAAGACGAGGTGCGGCCTGATCGACCACCAGACCTGCGTCGCCTCGACGATCGAGCCCGTGGAGACGAGCAGCTCGAGGTAGCTGCGGTATGCCTTCCACGAGCCGAAGGCGTCAGGGATGCCGCAGCGGGGGAACGACCGCGTGAAGGTCTGCGTGCGGGCGGAGCGCAGGCCGCTGTCAGCCCCCTCGAGGAATGGCGAGTTGACGCTTGCCGCCAGGAGCGTCGGGAGAACCGGTCGCAGCCGATCGCAGACCCTCACAGCACGGTCTGCCCCGTGCACGCCGACGTGCACGTGGAGCGCGAAGGTGTTGTTGCGCCGGGCAACGTACTGGAGCTCCTCGGTGACCCGCCGGTAATGCTCGGTGTCGATGAAGACCTGCTCGCGGTAGTCGGCCCATGGGTGGGTACCGGTGGACCCCAGCCGGTAGCCCAGGCCCCGCGCGAGGCCAAAGAGCGCCTCCCGCGCCCGGCGCTGGTCTGCGACGGCATCGTGGAAGTCGTCCCCCGCCTTGGACTTGATCTCCACCTCTGAGGTGATGAGCTCACCGGCAACGTGCTCCGCCAGGACCTCGTTGGCGAGCGCAGCCTCGAACAGCTCGTCAAACGCCGGCACCAGGTCGAGGCTCTCCGGGTCGAGGATGGCGAACTCCTCCTCAATCCCCACCGTTCCGTCGTTTACCTGGAGGAAGCCCTCCTCTGCCACCTCGAGGTCGAGAGCGGTCATTGGCCGTGTCAGGAGAGGTAGAAGTAGAGGGCGTGGAGCAGGTCGATCGCCGGGCTCGAGGTGTGCACCGTCACGTCGGGGGGCACCTGCAGCAACCCCTCCGAATAGTTGAAGATGATCCTGACGCCGGCGGCAACCAGCGTGTCGGCAAGAGGCTGGGCAGCCTCAGCCGGGACAGCGAGCACCGCCACCACGAGCCCATCCTCCTCAACGACCTCGTCCAGCTCCTCCAGCGGCCTGACCACTTGTCCGCCAACGTTCGTGCCGACCTTCCTCGGATCGGCGTCGAACACCGCGACGACGTCAAAGCCGTGGTCGGCAAAAATGTCCGAAGAGGCGATTGCCTTGCCCAGCCGACCGGCGCCAAAGAGCGCGATGTTGTGCTGGCCGGCGGTCTGCAGGATCGTGCGGATCTCCCCGATCAGGCCGTCGACGTTGTACCCGACCCCCCGCTTTCCGAAACGGCCGAAGCCGGAGAGGTCGCGACGGATCTGCGTCGGGTTGACGTGCGTGTACTCCGAGAGCTCCCGGGAGGAGATCGTCTCCTTGCCCATTTTGCGCGCCTGGGTGAGGACCTGGAGGTAGCGCGAAAGCCGGGCGGCTACGCCCAGTGAGAGCCGCGGCGCCTGGGGGTCATCGGGTGCGGGTATTTCGGTCTCCGGCACGCTCACCATGCCGATGCTACCGGCCGGTGGGCCGGTCGAGCCGGTGCAGCAGGTCCCCGGTGTCCACGTGAAAGTCGTAGAGCTCGACACCGTCCAGCGCCACCACCGGGATCCGCTCCAGGTACCGGGCCAGGAGGGCCTCGTCGGCTTCGATGTCAACGGCTTCGATCTCCAGGTCCGGGCGCTCAAGCCCCCGGAGTTCCTCCAGCGCCAGCTCACAGAGATGGCAGCCGGACCGGGTGTACACGGTTACTACGTGGCTCAAGCGGAAGGCCTCGACGTGGTGTACGGCTCCATCCTGGCGGCCTCTCCCGGATCGAGCGGATCAATCTCGAGCGCGGCCACGCCGATCATGGCCGCGTTGTCGGTACAGAGGGCCATCACCGGGGCATGCCATTCCAGGCCCAGGCCGCCAACCCTCTCTCGCAGCGGACCGTTCGCCGCCACGCCGCCGCCTATCGCGACGCGCTCCACCCCGCTCTGTTCGACCGCCTGACGCAGGCGCGACACGAGCGCCCTGAGTATCGCCTCCTGGTAGGAGGCGGCGAGGTCGGCGGCCCGCTCGGAGGTCTCGCCCGGGCCCAGGTCGCGCGTTGCGTACAGGAGGGCCGTCTTGAGTCCGGAGAAAGAGAAGTCGAGCCCGTCCAGGCGGTCGGCGACCGGGAAGTCGAACGCTTCCGGATCGCCGTCCCGCGCCAGCTTCTCGAGCGCAGGCCCTCCCGGGAACCCGAGGCCGAGCATCCTTGCCCCTTTGTCGAACGCCTCGCCCGCGGCGTCATCGATCGTCTGGCCAAGCAGTTCGTAGCCGCTACGCGAACGAACCAGGGCCAGCAGGGTGTGACCCCCGCTCGCCACCAGGGCGACGAAGGGCGGCTCGAATGGGTCCGGTGCTACGAAGTTTGCCGAGACGTGGCCCTGGAGGTGGTCGACCCCGTAGAGGGGCAGGCCGGCGGCCAGCGCCAGGCCCTTGGCCGCCGAAACGCCAACCAGCAGCGCACCCGCCAGCCCGGGGCCCTGCGTGACCGCCACTCCATCGATCCCCTCGAGCCCCGTGTCGGCACGGGCCAGCGCATCGTCAACGACCGCGCCGACCATCTCCAGATGGCGCCGGGAGGCGATCTCCGGCACTACACCGCCGTAGGCGTCATGGACACCCTGCGAGGAAATGATGTTCGACAGGATCTCGCCCCCAGGGCCGATGACCGCCGCGCAGGTGTCATCGCAGCTGGTCTCCAGGGCCAGCAGCGTTCCGCTCACGAGAGGCTCACCGGGCCGGCGGCGGGCACGTCGTCCAGGCTCCCCCGCAGTGTCGCCGGGGTGCGCCACATGATCAGGGCGTCCTCGCCGTTGTCGTGGTAGTAGGACTTTCGCCTCCCGACCGAAAGGAA
>JAUMBN010000150.1:0-1405 GCA_032119675.1 Solirubrobacteraceae bacterium
CGGCATCGAGTCGGTGACGCTCTCCGACGAGGAGGCGCGCCGGCGCGGCACGCAGAAGACCGTGCTCGAGCGGCGCACGCGCCCGACGTTCGAGTCGCTGGTGGAGATCCAGTCGTTCGACCGCGTGGCGATCACGCCACCGCTTTCCGAGCCTCTTCGATTCAGCAGGGACGCCGGGGGTCGTTCGGGCATCGCGCTCGACGTCACCCGACCGGCCTGGCTGATCCTCGGCGAGAGCTACTCGCGCGGATGGCGGGCCAGCTGCGAGACGCGATCGGGCGAGAAGGTCGAGCTCGGTGACCCCACCCCGGTCGACGGATTCGGCAACGGCTGGAAGGTCGATCCGGACTGCGCTACAGCGTCGCTCTCGTTCGGACCCCAGCGACTGGCCACCGCCGGATACTTCGCCTCCCTGGCCGGCTGCCTCGGGCTGCTGGCGATCTTCCTGCTCGGCCTCCGCGGTCGAAGTCGCCGCAAGCTGACCGCCCCGCGGTTCGTAGACCTGGACGATGGCGTCGCGGCGCCGGCCGGCTGGGGCCTAACGGCGGCGCTGACCGCGGCGACGGCAGCAGTGGGAACGCTCGTCTTCGCGGTCCGCATCGGCGCCGCGGCCGGCCTGGTAACCCTTGTGCTGACACGCCAGGGCATTTCGGCCCGGCGCTTCCTTGTGCCCGGGGCCGTTCTCCTGGCCGCCGTACCGCTGGCCTACCTCGCCAACCCGCCGACCGACCTGGGCGGCTTCAATTTCGACTACGCCAGCGAGCAGATCGCCGCCCACTGGATCGCAGCCCTCGGCGTCTGCCTCGTCTTCATCGGCTGCCTGGTGGACGCCGTCAGGCTGCGCCGCCGCCTGGCGGACGGCAACGGGCGCCAGGGCTAGTGGACGCCGTCACCGCCGCCCAGCGCCGGTTCCGGCTCTCGGCCAACCCGCACGGATCGTGGAGCATCGCGGTATCGGCAACCTTCGGCGAGCCGCTGGACAGTGAGCTCGTCCAGGAGCGCGCCCGGGGGATCTCCGCCCGCGAGCCGGCCCTCGGGCCGGCGGCCGACGTGCTCATGGCCGGGGATGGGCCTATCGATCCACTGGTCGAAGGCTTCTGCTCGACCCCCTACGCACCTGGTGGGCCGGCCTACCGCGTAGCCGTATCAGGGAGCACGATCCTCGTCGCGGTGCACCACGGCGTCGCCGACGGGCTCGGCCTTCTGGGGCTGCTGGGCGAGCTGACGGGACGGACGATCCGGTCCTCGGCGCGCGGGCTCCCCGAGCGGGCCGAGTACGGCCGCCGGCCGCCCGGGCTGCTGCGAAAGCTCGCCCGGCCATCCGGCCGGCTGGAACGAAGGAGCGGAGCCGGGGCCGGCGAGACGATCGACAGCCTTTCGGCCGAAATCGAGAGGCCCCTCACCG
>JAUMBN010000150.1:1415-5333 GCA_032119675.1 Solirubrobacteraceae bacterium
CGCCAGCTGCCGCGAACTCGCCCCCCGGCTGGATGGAACGGGAGCGCCGCTGCGCGTCGCGGTCGGGGCGTCGCTTCGGCCGGGGAGCTACCCGGTGATCGCGGACCGGTCTGCGTTCCTGGAGATCGAGCCCGGGCCGCCCTACGCAGGCAAGGAGATCTCGGCGCTCCTCAGGAGCACCCGGCCGAAGACGGTGGCGGGGGCCCCGGCGCTCGCGCCCCCGGCGGCGCTGATGCGACTGGCCGGGGCGAGGCTGGGACCGACCGTCCTGGTCTCCAGCCTGGCGGACGTCGCCGACGAGGAGGGAACGCTGCGGGAGGCGTCCTTCTTCCCGGTCGCCTACGGCCGCTCGGGCCTTGCTCTCGGCCTGGCCTCAGTAGACGGGCTGGCCACGGTCAGCCTCCGGAGCGCCACCGGCGACCTCGGCCGGGGCGAGCTGGAAGCCATCCTCGGTGGCATCGTCGAGTCCGTCGCCGGCCACGACTGAGCCGGCGACCTCGGCCAGGGCGTTGAGCGAGACGCGGGCGGTGCGCTCCCAGGTGCAGCTCGCGGCGTGAGCGAGCGCGCCTTCCTCGAGGCGGGCCCGCAGCCGGGCGTCGGCAAGCACGGATCCCAGCTTGCCGGTCAGCTCCTCCGGGTCGCGGGCCAGGAGCCCCGACTCGCCGTCGCGGATCGACTCGGTCAGGCCGCCGTGGGCCACCGCGACGCTCGGCGTGCCGCACGCCGCAGCCTCCATCACGGAGAGCCCCCAGCCCTCCGCCACCGAGGCCGTCGCATTGACCCAGGCCGCCTGCAGAAGCTCACGCTTGCGCTCCTCGTCGACGAATCCGTGGAGGGTCACCCGGTCTTCGATCCCGAGCTCACGGACCTGCTCCTCGATCACCTCGCGCTGGTCACCGTCGCCGGCGATATCGAGGTGGACCTGCGGCAGCGCCGCGACAGCGGCCAGGAGCCGCTCGATGTGCTTGTAGCGCTTGAGCCTCCCGAGGTAGAGGATCGTCGGGCGATCGGCCTTCGTCCCGGGCCGATACCAGTCGGTGTCGACCCCGTTGTAGTTGACGCTGATCATCTCCGGCGCGACTCCCAGCTCCTCGATCTCGCGGGCGCTCGACTCGGAGACGGTCAGGAACCTCGCCCGGCGGTAGAGCATCCGGAGGGGAAGCGTCTCGAGGGCCAGGCAGGCGACCCGCCCCACCAGGCCCATCTCCTCGGCGTAGTGGCGCCGGTGGACGTGGTGGATCAGGGCCACCCGCGGCGTCCTGAGCCAGAGCGGGGTCAGGAAGGTGATCCCGTTGATGACCTCGAGTACGACGTCGGCGTCGGGAACGAGCCCGGCCCGCTGGCGCAGGATCGTCCGGGGGAAGACGGTGGAACGGCCGCCGACCCGGTGGACGGTGAGGCCGTCGAAGTCGGCCTGCTCCTCGCACCCGGGAAAGCCGCAGGCGATCACTGTCACGCGATGACCCCACGTGCGCCAGTAGGCGACCTGGCCCAGGAGGTTCGTTCCGGTACCCCCGCCCTGCGGGTGTTCCCAGTCGCGATCGGTAAGGATCAGGATGTGCACGGCATTCTCCCCACGGAGACATACGCATAACTACGTTTGCCACCGAATGCCGCACCTTATGTGAACAGCGACCCTGATTCCAGCCTGAAAGCCCTTTACCGGGGCTGCTGAAAGACTCCCCCCGTGCCCAACAAGCTCACCAAGGCCCCGTGGTCGGAGCTCTTCTTCGACCTCGCGATGGTCGGGGCGTTCCTGAGCTTCGGCTCGGACTTCAGCAAGGAGAAGACATGGGGCGCGGGGATAGAGCTGGCCTTCAAGCTGCTGCTGATCGTCTGGGCGTGGGAGCAGGTCGCGCTCTTTGTAAACCGCTTCGGCGACCCATTCGCCACGGAGGAGTCGGGAAGCCGCACGATCATGGGGATCCGCTTCGCCGGCCTGCTCGTGCTGGTGGCGGTCGTGGTCGTCTCGGTGATCGAGACGAGCTACGGGAACGGCTTCGTCAGCCCGGACGACCAGCTCTCCGTCGCCGCGGCGGCGGTCGTCCTTACGGTGGCGCTGCTCTACGAGCTGGGCGGCAGGTGGAGGCCGGAGCTGCGCCCGCTGGCCGCCCACCGCCGCAACGCCGCCCTCCTCGCGGCGGTCTTCTTCATCGCCTCGGCCCCCCTGACCATGGCCTGGAGCGTGGCCGTGTGGATCGCGGGCCTCGCCATCGTCCTCTACGCGACCCTCGGCCCGGGCCTTGGCCGCACGCTCGGGCGCTTCCCGATCAACCGCGAGCACTTCTCCGAGCGTCTCGGGCTCTTCGTCCTGATCCTGATCGGCGAGGTCTTCGTCAAGAACGTCGTCACCAGCCACACCGTCGACCAGGCGACCACCGACGTCCTGCAGCTCGGCTTCGTGGCCGTCATCTGCTGGATGCTGTGGACGATCTACGAACACGAGGCCCTCGCCGCAGGCCTTCCCGCCGGGCCGGGTGGCCTGCGGGCCTGGACCGCCGGCCACTACCTGCTCGCTCTGGCGATGATCGTCACCAGCGTGGGCCTCGTCTGGTACGTGACGCCCGACTACGACCCCGGCGACTGGATTGCCATGGTCGCCGTGGGGGGCAGCGGCCTGGTGATAGCCACCATCGCCCTGATCCGCCTGGCCGCCGGCGGCCCCGGCGCCCGGGTCGCCGCGCTCCGGGTCCTGGCCATCGCCATAGCCGCGCTGGCAATCGGCCTGCTCGCGTGGCTGGCCACGCCGAGTGACTGGCGCGTCGGGGTCGGGACGCTCGCCGTCGCGCTGGTTGTCCTCAACCACTGGCGCTCCACTGCGGCGCGGCGAAGCCGGGAGGCTCCCGGCTAGCCCTTCACGGCGTTACGGCCCGGCTCAGTCGCCGGAACGGCGGCGGAACTGCGTGCGGAACATGTGGTCCAGCCACGGGGCGCTGACGCCGAAGCCGTGGTGGTGGTCCTGGAAGTGGTGGCGCATGTGGAGCTCGCGCAGCTTCTTGCCGAACCGGCTCTTCGGGCGACGGTGGTGCACGTAGTAGTGGGTCATGTCGTAGAAGAGGTAGCCGGCGAAGAACCCGGCGCTCAGCAGGCAGGCCGGCCCGGTCGGGAGCAGGAGCTGGAAGGCGACGGCGAAGACCGCCGCCAGCGGGAGCGAGGCGGCCGGCGGCATCACCAGGCGCAGGGGGTCGTTGGGATGGTCGTGATGGACGCCGTGGATCATCCAGCCCATCCACCTGCCGACCGCCTTGTCGGACTCGAAGTGGAAGACCACCCGGTGCAGCCAGTACTCGGTGAAGGTCCAGACCACGTAACCGCCAACCAGCCACAGGAGTCCCTGCCACCAGGCCACCTCGCGGAAGCCGAGCCACGCAAAGACGAAGATCGCGGGAACGAAGATCGCCGGCACCACCAGGAAGTGGACCCGGGTGACCTTGTCGAGCAGCGGCGAATTGAACATCGGCGGGGAGGCCTTCAGGTACTCCTCCCGTTTCATCGAGCTCGGGTCCGGCTGCGGAGGCGGATTGGGGACGAACATCGCGATCTCCCATAGGAAAGCATACGCGCCCGCCAGGGCCGCGTCGAAGGCCTCCCCGGCGCTGAATCAGCGGATGAAGACCCGCGAGCCGACCGGCACGCGCGGGTAGAGGGCGATCACGTCGGCCACGCGCATGCGGATGCAGCCGTGCGACGCACGGGAGCCGATCGACCACTCGTCGCCGGTCCCGTGGATGCCGATCGAGCCCGCGACACCGATCCACCGGGCCTTGAGGGGGTTGGAGGGCGAACCCCCAGGAATGCGTGAGCCGGCCAGCTCACCGGCCCACGGGCTGTTGGGAACCGACCAGACGGGGTTGACCTGCTTGTTCTGCACGCGGAAGCGACCGGAGGGCGTCGGGTAGGCCGGCAGACCGACCGCCA
>JAUMBN010000151.1:0-10199 GCA_032119675.1 Solirubrobacteraceae bacterium
GAAGACCGCCGGGGAGGAGCTGCCCCCAGACAACCAGGGCGACCACCGCACCGCCTGGCTCGCCCTCGAGTACCCGGCGATGGGCGACTTCGACGACCCGAAGCTGGAGTGGCGCCGGCTCTTCTCCGAGATCCTCGGAACCTTCTTCCTGGTGCTCGTGGCCGCGGGGGCGGGGCTGCTCCACATCTCCAACGGCGACCAGGTCTCGCTGGCTGCGGCCGTGGTTGCCCCGGGGCTGATGGTGATGGCGATCATCCTGTTCATGGGGTCGGTCTCCGGCGCCCACCTGAACCCCGGGGTCTCGATCGCCTTCGCCCTGCGAAGGGACTTCCCCTGGCGCCGGGTTCCGGGGTACATCGCCGCCCAGCTCTTCGGGGCGGTCCTCGCGGCCCTCTTCCTCTACGCGGTCTTTGGCGACGCCGGCAACCTCGGGACGACGACTCCCGGCGAGGGGTTCGATGCCTGGCAGGCGCTGCTTATCGAGGCGGTCCTCACCTTCGGCCTGGTCAGCGTCATCCTCGGAACCGCCTCCGGCGCCCAGAACGTCGGCGCTCTCGGCGCGATCGCCGTTGGCGGCTACATCGCGCTTGCCGGCCTTTGGGGAGCGCCGGTCAGCGGTGCCTCGATGAACACCGCCCGCTCTTTCGGGCCGGCCGTCATCTCCGGAGACTTCACCTCCTTCTGGGTTTACGTGGCCGGGCCGCTGGCCGGGATGCTGCTGGCGGTCGGCTGCGCCTTCATCCTGCGCGGAGCCGGCGGCAGCAACATCTCCCTGATGGCCGGTTCCGGCAGGCTCGGCCGCGAGCTTCGCCTGAAGGAACGCGACGAGTCGGACGTCGATTCAGAGGTCGGCTCCTGAACGTGCCCCCGGCCGGGATGCGTCCTGCGAGGCGGCGCGTTCCGCGGGGGCGTCAGGAAGAATGGCGTGAATGCGTAGAGCCGTTACCCCCCTGGCAGTTCTTCTGGCGCTTGCGCTACCCGCCGGCGCGACGGCAGCCGACCCCGTCCCGATGCAGGCTCCCGAGGCCTCGGCCAACGGGTCGCTGGTGCCCCAGGGGTCGATTCGTGGCGTGAAGGTGGGAATGACGCTGACCCAGGTCCGCGAGCGCCTGGGCAACCCGGGCAGCAACCGGGCCACCCGCCACCCAATCCTCGGGCTCACCCGCACCCTCCGCTACGGCCAGCTGACCGTGAGCCTGGACGGGCGCGCCTCCACCGCGCCGGTCACCGCGGTGGTGACCGAGAGCCGGGCCGACCGAACCGCTGCCGGCCTGGGCGTCGGCTCGACCGAGCGCCAGCTGCGCTCGGGGCTCAAGGGCCTGAAGTGCGAGACCGACCTCGGCTACCGCACCTGCGTGCTGGGCGTCCTGCGGCCGGGGCGGCTGGTGACCGACTTCTCGCTCTCGACCTCGGGCCGGGTAAAGCGCGTGACTCTCGGCCGGGTGATCGACTGACGGCGCGCAGCTTGCGCCCTGTCCGTAACCGGCTGCTATCAACTCCATCATGCGTAACCGACTCCTCGTCCTGATCGTTCCCGCACTGGCCGCCGGCCTCGTGCTCTCCGGCTGCGGCTCCTCCCAGAGCGCGGCCGACAAGGCCGCCGAGCAGGCTGCCGAGCAGGAGAAGAACCCGCCGACCATCTCCGACCCGGAGGTCCCCGTCCCCGAGGCCGAGAAGGTCGAGCCCGGGCCCGGCGAGGGCGACATCAACACCAAGCCGAAGATCCCCGCCCAGGAAGGTCCAGCCCCGAGCGAGCTGGTCGCCCAGGACGTCATCGTCGGTACCGGCAAGGAGGCAGGGAGCGGCGACAAGGTCAGCGTCCAGTACGTCGGCGTCCTCTTCAATGGCGGCGAGGAGTTCGACACCTCGTGGACCAGCGACACCAAGGCCGGCGAGCCGTTCGAGTTCACCCTCGGCTCCGGCCAGGTCATCGCCGGCTGGGACCAGGGTGTCGTCGGAATGAAGGAAGGCGGGCGGCGCCGGCTGCTGATCCCCGCCGACCTCGCCTACGGTGCCGCCGGCAGCCCGCCCAAGATCCCGGCCGACGCCGCGCTGGTCTTCGACGTCGACCTCAAGAAGGTCTCCGGCGGCTGAGCGGGGAGCGCTGCTCCGGTGCGCCGCTTCGTCCCCATAGCCGTCGGGCTCGCGCTGCTCGTCGCGGTGCCCGGGGCTTCTGCGGCCACGCGGGCCGGTGGCAGCTGGCAGGCGGTCGTCCCCGAGGGCGGCGCGCTCGATCTCTCCGGCGTCTCGCTGGGCCAGGACGAGCGTGAGCTCGTCTTCCGCGCCAAGTCCAGGCAGCCGATCACCCACTCGCTTCTCTCCGGCAGCGGGGGCGGCGAGATCTGCCTCGCCATCGATCCCCGCTCCGGGGCGACGAGGCGGCTCTGCCTGAGTCGGGAGTCGAACCGCTGGCAGGTGAAGATGTCCGGCCGGGCGATCGACGCGAAGGTGCGCCAGCCGCGCGCGACCGAGCTCGACGTGCGCTTCCGGCCCGGCGAGGCCGGGCTGCGGAACGGGGCGGTCGCCTGGAGCGTCTTTGCGCGCGCCGCGGGATGCGTGAGCATCATGGGCCTGGGCGGCACGGTCGACGGCCCGAAGGTCCGCCTGGCCGCCGAGCCCGAGCTCCCCTGCGCCCATGAGCTTCCCCGCACCGGCAGCTACGACGGGCGGGTATATGACCTGAAGGTGAGTGGCTGCGTAGCCACCGGCCCGGCCCAGGTCTCGCGCGGGCCGAAGGTGGGGCGCGTCGCCCTGACCTACGACGACGGCCCTGCGGTGCTGACCCCGTCCTTCATGGCGAAGCTCAAGTCGCTCGGCGTGCCGGCGACCTTCTTCGTGATCGGCCAACAGGTCGGCGGCCGGGCGGCCCTGATGCGCCAGATGCTCGCCGATGGTCACATGGTCGCCAACCACTCCTGGAACCACGCGAACATGGCCGGCGGCGGGCCGGCCGCCAGCGCGCAGCTGAGCAAGACCAGCGCGGCGATCCGCAAGGCGACCGGCTTCAGCCCGTGCCTCTTCCGTCCGCCTTACGGCGGCACCGGGGCCGACCTCGTGCGCCGGGTGCGCGCCCAGGGAATGACCTCGGTCCTGTGGAGCGTCGATCCGCTCGACTGGCGCAGCCCCGGGACCGGCTCGATCGTCTCCCGCGTGGTTTCCGGCTCCGGGCCCGGGGCGATCATCCTCTCCCACGACGGCGGCGGCCCGCGCGGCCAGACCCTCGCCGCCCTGCCGGGCATCGTGAAGGGCCTCAAGCGCAAGGGCTACGAGTTCGTGACGGTCAACGAACTGCTCGGCTACCGCGAGAAGCTCTCACTCGTTCGCTGAGCGCCCCGCGGCGGCTAACGTCCGGGCCGTGATCCGCGGCGCCGCAGACTCCCTGCTCGACTTCGCCGTCCTGCCCGGCTACTCGCGAGTCGGGTGGGGCGCGCGCCGCGCGCTCGGCCTGCTCGACCCGGTCGAGCGCGACCTGAGCGGCCGGGTATGCGTGGTTACCGGCGCCACCGGGGGCCTGGGCCTCGAGGCGGCCGGCCAGCTGGCGGGGCTGGGGGCGAGCGTGGTGCTGGTGGGGCGCAGCGAGGAGCGGCTATCAACTGCCCGCGACGCCGTCGCCGCCCGCGCGGCCGGCGAAGTGCAGGTCGAGACCGCGGTGATCGATCTCTCCTCGCTGGAGTCGGTTCGCCACGGGGCCGGCGTGATCCTCGAGTTCCATCCGGAGATCCATGCCCTGGTCAATAACGCCGGGGTACTGCTGGATTCGAGACAGGAGTCGGTGGACGGGTTCGAGCTGACCTTCGCCACCAACGTCCTGGGCCCATTCCTGCTCACCGAGCTGCTGCTGGGGGCCCTGGAGACCGGTGCACAGTCCTCCGGTGAGCCGTCGCGGATCGTGAGCGTCTCCTCCGGCGGCATGTACACGACCGGCGTAAGCCTCGGCGACCTCCAGTCCGAGCGGGACGGAAGCTGGTCGGGAAGCACCGTCTACGCGAGGACCAAGCGGATGCAGCTGATGGTCACCGAGGTCTGGGCCCGCCGGCTGGCGGCCAGCGGCATCACCGCCAACTCGATGCACCCGGGCTGGGCCGACACCCCGGGGGTCCAGGACTCGCTGCCGGCCTTCCATCGCGTGATGGGCCCGGTGCTGCGAACCCCGGCCGAAGGTGCCGACACGATCACCTGGCTGGTCGCCGATCCCGAGGCGGGCCGGACCAGCGGTGCCTTCTGGCACGACCGTCGCCGGCGCGCCACGTCAAGGGTTCCCGGCACCGAGCCGGCCTCCGGCGATGCCGAGCGGCTCGTGGTGGAGCTGCGCAGGCTCAGCGGGCTTGAGGGGTAGGGCCCGCGGTCAGCAGGTGCGGCCGGCGTACTCCTTGACCAGCCGCTGGGGTACGACGCGGATCGTCGCGCCGTTCCTCGTCGTGCCGACCCGGTTGGAGGGCGGCGGGCGGAAGACGTCGATGTGGCGGCCCCTGATCGCCCCGCCGGTGTCGTCGGCGCAGAACCAGCCGGTGCCGTTGCGGCTCTTGAGCGCGGCGATGTAGACCAGGCTGCCGTAGGGGATCAGCGACGGGTCGACCGCGACGCTGCCCCAGTAGGTGAGGGTGCGCCCGGAGGCCCCGCGCGGGACGCCGCGGGCGAAGCGGACCTTCCTCGGCGGGATCCAGCGCTTGCCGGTTCCGTTGGACCACGAGCGCCCGTCGATCGGCACCTGGTAGGGGAAGGTGAACTGGCCCTTGCTGTTCTTCCAGTAACCCTCGGCCCGCCACAGGTAGCTCGAGCCCTGGCCGCTCAGCCAGCCGACGTCGAAGCCGGAGACCATCTGGACCTGCCGGCCCTTGAGGTCGATTCCCGAGCCCTCCATCACGACGCCGCGCCCGGAGAAGAGCCAGTCGACGCGATGCTGGCTGGAGAGCCCGGGCGCGTCGACCTTGCGCCCGACAAACCAGACCTCGGGCACCGGGTAGTACTCGGTGATCTTCACGCTCTTGAGCGTCGTGATCTTCTTCAGCGGTGCTGCGCCCGCCCAGGCGGGGGCCAGGAACAGGGCCACCGAAGCAAGGGCGAAGGCGGCGAAGGCCGCCGCCGACCCCCGGGTGGTTGTCGGGGAAAACTTCATCGCGACTCCCTTTGACGCTAGCGAACCGGGTTCCTGCGGGCGCCGGGTAGATGCACGAAGCGGTTCAGGACGGGCCGGGAGCGACGGGGTCGCCGACTGCGATGGTGCCGCCCTCGAGAATCTCGGCGTTGAGGCCGCCCCGGTGCACCAGCGCCCGCATGATCCCCGCGCGGCCGGTGAGCTGCTCCAGGTGGCTGCATGGCTCGCAGAGCTCGACCCCGCGGCAGCGGGCCTCACCGACGGTGAATTCCGCGCCGACCAGTGCGTTGAGGTCGATGCCCGAGGTCGTCAGCTGGCGGCGCGACTCGCCGGGCTCGAGGGCCAGCGTCGGATCTGCTTCGGCGACCTCGTCGAGCACGGCAGCGTCGACCAGCGTCAGCTGCCGGGCAGGGTCCAGGCCCTTCTCGAAGTAGCGGTCGCCCTCTAGGCCGCAGCCGGCCACGGCGCGGACCTCGCCCCGGGCCTCGGGCGGTCCGGCGCGCTCGGGGAAGAGGTGGATCGAATCAACGCGTCCGGCCACGGGCCAAGGCTACCGGCGCTCGACGCCGAGGTCACGCAGCGCCACCTCGGTCGACCAGAAGGCCATCTCGTCCCAGGGGATCTCGTCGCGTCCGAAGGCGCGCACCTCCACCGCCTCGTCGGTCAGCGCCGGCTCGCCGAGGAGTCGCCCGGTGTAGACCACGAGCAGGATCCGGTCGTCGGGGCGCGAGTAGACCCCGTGAAGCGGGCCGAGATCCACCTCGACCGCGAGCTCCTCCATCACCTCGCGCCGGGCCGCATCCTCGGCCGACTCGCCGAGGTCGACGAAGCCGCCAGGGAAGGTCCAAAGCCCGGCGCCCGGGTCGAAGCCACGGCGCAGCAGCCAGACCGAGCCGTCCTCCTCGAGAGGGATCACGCAGGCGACCGGCTTGGGGTTGGAGTAGGAGACGAAGCCGCAGGCCTCACAGCTCAGCGAGCGCGGGTGGTCGACCTGCGCCTCGGCGCCGCAGGCCGGGCAGAAGCGCGAACGGGCCAGCTGCGGGTTGAGGTCGGGTTCGGTGGCCACGGCGGCAGGCTATCCGGCCGCCGGCGACTGGTAGCGTCGCGCGCCATGCGAGCGATCCAGATCACCGAGCTGAGCGGGCCGCAGGAGGCCCTGACCGAGGTCGAGCTGCCCGACCCGACGCTCGAGGGCGGCGCCCTGATGACGCCCGGCGAGGGCGTCCTGATCGACGTGGAGGCGATCGGCGTCTCCTTCCCGGAGGTCCTGCAGACCCGCGGCGAGTACCAGGTCAAGCCCGAGCTTCCCTTCGTTCCGGGCAGCGAGGTCGCCGGCACCGTGGTGGAGGCCAGTTCCGGCTTCGAGCCCGGCCAGCGGGTGATGGCCTTCTGCATGCTCGGCGGCTTTGCCGAAAAGGCCGTAGCGCCGGTCCACTTCACCTTCCCGCTCTCCCACGAGCTCGACTTCGCCCAGGGCGCCGCGGTGATCCTCAATTACCACACCGCATATTTCGCCCTGGTAACCCGCGGTGAGCTGAAGGAGGGCGAGACGGTGCTCGTTCACGGCGGCGCCGGAGGCGTCGGGACGGCAACGATCCAGGTGGCCAAGGGGTACGGAGCGCGGACGATCGCGGTCGTTTCCACCGACGAAAAGGAGCAGGTCGCCCGTGACGCCGGCGCCGACGAGGTCGTGCGCTCCGAGGGCGACTGGAAGGACGCCGTGCTCGAGCTCGGCGGGGCGGACATGGTGCTCGACCCGGTCGGCGGCGACCGCTTCACCGACAGCCTACGCTCGCTCAACCGGGCCGGCCGCGTGGTCGTGGTGGGGTTCACCGGCGGCTCGATCCCCGAGGTGAAGGTCAACCGGCTGCTGCTGAAGAACACCTCGGTGGTCGGGGCCGGCTGGGGCGAATGGGCGCTCAGCAACCCCGGCTACGTGGCCGAGACCGGCGCGGCGATCGCGGAACTGGTCGACGGCGGCTTCGTGCGCCCGATCGTCGGCGCCCGCTTCCCGATGGACGAGGCCGCCGAGGCCCTGAAGCTGATCGACGGCCGCGGCGCCGTCGGCAAGGTCGTGCTCGAGACCGGCTGAGATCGCTCAGTCGGCCAGGGCCTGAAGCTCTCCTTCCATCGAAGGGCTCTGCGCGCTTGACGCTAATTTGTCAGCGATCACCGAGTGCGACGCCCGTTGGCTCTGGTAGCTTGGCGCGCGCTATGACAGGAACCCTCGTCTCTCGGGCCACTCCAGCCAAGCTTGCTCTCGCCGCTGCGGTGACAGCTGGCGTGTGCGCGCTCTTTGCAGCGCCGCCGGCAAGCGCCGACTACATGTACTGGAGCCAGAACGGCTCCGGGGGCGCCATTGCCCGAGCGAACATCGACGGCACCGGCATCAACACCTCATTCCTGTCGACCGGGTCCACCGTCGGCAACATCGTCTTCGACTCCACCCACATCTACTGGGCCAACCCAAGCGGTATCTCCCGTGCCAACATCGACGGGACCGGCGCGACAGTGATCTACTCGGGTCCAGTCGCGGCCGGGGTCGCCATCGACAGCCAGTACTTCTACGCCTTCGCTCCCGGCGGGGGTCCGGGAGCCGGCAACATCATCCGCGGCAACCTTGACGGAACCGGCGTCAACGCGACCTTCCTGCCCATTACCGGCGATGCGTTCTACCTGACGATCAGTTCCAGCCACATCTACTGGGCCGATGGCCTCAACAACAAGATCGGGCGGGCGAACATCGACGGCACCGGCGCCGACCCGAACTTCATGACCGTCCCGGCGGGAATCGGCGGGATCGCCGTGAACGGCTCCCACCTCTTTTATGCCCTGGGCTCCCCGACGAACGCGATCGGGAGGGCAAACCTCGACGGTACCGGCGCCAACAACTCCCTGCTGGCCGGAACTGACCCGCAGGCAGTCGCTGTTGACAGCAGCTATCTCTACTGGAGCGAAGGCAGCACGCCCCGCAACATCGGCCGAGCGAATCTCGACGGGTCTGCCCCCAACGCCAGTTTCGTCGTTACGGGAGCGACCGGCACGATCTTCGGTCTTGCGGTAGGGCCGGCCGGAGTGGCCCAGTACCAGCTCTCGGTCGCGAAGGCAGGTAGCGGTTCCGGGACCGTGACCTCCGCGCCGGCAGGTATCGACTGCGGCGCCACCTGCAATGCCACCTTTGCCGGTGGGACAAGCGTGACGCTGACCGCCGCAGCCGCTTCGGGCTCAAACTTCATCGGCTGGGGTGGTGCTTGTTCGGGCACCGAGGCTACCTGCACCGTTCCCATGAGCCAGGCACAGTCGGTTACGGCCACGTTCGACGTTGTTCCGCCCCCTCCGCCGTCCAATGCCTTCACGGTTCGCACGCCGCTCCTGGTCGGTACGCGCATCCGCACCCTGGTGGCAGTGCCCGGGCCGGGAGTAATTCGTCAGGTCGGAACCTTCCGTTCGCGGGGCAAGGTACGCCAGGCCTGCACGGCCGGCGGCGCCTTGGCCGTATCCGCTGCGGGCGTCTCCCAGCTGCGTTGCCGCCTGACCGATGGCGTGCGCGTCGCCCGCCGCAAGGGGGCGGTTCGGGTAACCCTGGCAACCACGTACACGCCGACAGGCGGAACCCCCCGCGTCGTCGTCCGCACGGTCGTGCTGCGCAGCCTGAAGCCTCGCTTTACCGGCTAGCCCTTGGCGAGGTGGCTGGCCAGCCCTTCTACATGGGGCCCGACCAGTACCAGTACTGGGCCCACACCCACCTGACGGTCGACGTGGTGCCCGGGCGCGGCTCGGGCTTCTCGGTGGAGGCGCCCGAGGGGGTGCGCTTCCTGATCCGCTCCCGGGTCTTCAGCGACGAGGAGCTCGAGGAAATGGCGCCGGTCGAGACCGGCCGTCAGCACTAGCGGTCCTCGTCGTCCTGGCCGCCGGTCGCATCACGGGCTTCGTCGTCTCCCGGCGCCGCGAGGAGCGCGTCGATGTCCTGGTAGAGACCGTCGAGGCTCCCGGGTTTCTTGACCAGGGCCAGGAGCGACTCGGCCTCGGTGACGCTGCGGAGGGCCACGGGGCAATTGTGATCCGGGCCCCGGCGGAACCGGCGGGCAGCCGATCTGCCGCCCCAGGCGGCGGCTATGCTCGCTTGCTCCCGCCCTCCTAGCTCAGTTGGTAGAGCACTTCCATGGTAAGGAAGGGGTCACCGGTTCGAGTCCGGTGGAGGGCTTCAGGAAAGCGCCGGAACGCGATCTCAGGCGCGAGGCCCGGGAATTCCCCGGAATTCGAAGCTTGCCGCCGGCCGGCCGGCCTGGACGAACCAGCACTCGCCGGTCATCTCGCCGGTGAAGAGTTCCATCACCGCGGCGGCCACCTCCTCGGCGGGGATGATCGGCGTGCCGGACTGCTGCAGGCGCTCGCGGATCGGCTCGATGATCCGGGACTCGGCAAAGCCCGGGCAGACGGCGTTGAAGCGGATTCCCTGCTCCGCGAGCCCGGGGCCGAGCGAGCGGGCCAGCCCTACGACAGCGTGCTTGTTGGCCGCGTAGAGCGGGTCGAAGGGGACGGCGGTGAGGCCGGCCAGAGAGGCGGTCGCCACGATGGCCCCGCCGCCGCTGCGCCCAAGCGCCGGCAACGCGACGTGGGTGCCGAAAACGACGCCATCGAGATTCACGCCCATCACCTTCCGGTACTGCTCAAGATCGAAACTCTCGTCGAGCCCGATGCCCGACGAGACGCCGGCATTCAGGTAGACGAGATCGAGATGGCCGAATAGCCGCTCGGCCTCGGCGATCATCGCGGCGTTCTCTTCCAGGCTGGAGACGTCGGCGGTGAAAGGCTCTCCGCCCACCTCAGCTGCAACCTCAGCGGCACCGTCGGTGTCCACGTCGACCACGAGCACGGCTGCCCCGGCAGCAGCGAGGGCACGGCATGCGGCGCGCCCGAGGCCGCTAGCTCCGCCGGTGACCAGCGCCACCTTTCCGTCCAGATCGCGTTTCCGCCCCATGGCCTGCGCAGGCTACAGGCGGAGAAAACCACGGGATCCGAGGCCTGCTGTTTAATCGGCGGCAATACAAGCGAACCAAAGGAGTTCCTGTGGAAGCCTCGTTGGCTGGAGTGGACGGTAAGA
>JAUMBN010000152.1:0-12792 GCA_032119675.1 Solirubrobacteraceae bacterium
GTCCATGAGCCTCCCACCCGGCGACTACAAGCTGACGGGAATGCTCACGGTCAAGGCCAACTTCACCGGCAGCTACGTCAATCCCCCCGGAGGTACGGAGTGGGCGGTCGAGTGCCACCTGTGGCCCTCCGTGGGTGACTCGACTCCCGCACTCGCCGGGAGCAGGCTTCCCCGGGCGGCCGGCGACCGGGAATTCATCCCTATGAGCCTCGACGGAGCGCTGGAGCGCTCCAGCGACTCCGCCGACGTGCTGGTCAGCTTGCGCTGCACCCAGGTGACCAACCCCGGCACCCCAGCTCTCGAATTAAGCGCCATCTACCCGACTTTGACGGCGATCAGGGTCGCCACATCCACCCCGGCCCCCAACTAGCGGCCTCAAGCCCTAGGCGGCTACCGGCTCTTCCTCTTCGGCCCGCGGCGGCCCGGGCAGCAGCCTGCCCCCGGCCACCGGCGTGTTGCGCAGGAAGCCGGGAAGGCTGCGCATCAGGATCTCGCGCGAGTAGAGGGCGCCGCCCTGGCGGGCGACCTCGCGGACCGGATCCCAGCCCAGGCCGTAACCGCGGCGCACCGCCGGCGGCAGCGATCCGATGATCACGAAGTTGGCGATCTCCACCAGCCAGCGCATGTAAAAGGGGGCCGGCGGGTGGAGAACCACCTCGAGGCTCACTTCGCGCGCGCGGTCGGTCACATAGAGCTCGTCGCCACCGAGCATTTCGCGCATGTAGGCGTCGAAGCCCTCGATCGTCGCCGGCATCTCGTCGTCCTGCAGGCCGAAGAGGCCCCCGACGACGCGGTAGTCGCCCCAGAGCGCGTCGCGCTCGTCACGGGTGAGGGGGCCGACGTAGAGCCGGTAGATCATGTCGGCCGAGTCGACCAGGGCAGCCAGCGTCCAGAGCAGGTACTTGGGGTCGTCGGCGGCGTACGGGGTGCCGGCCGGGAAGTGCCCGTGCGGCTCGTCGGTCACGCCGCTGATGGTGGTGTGCACCTGCCGCACCCGGGCGGTCATCTCGTCGGCCTCCTGGCGGCGGCCGAAGTAGATCGTGTTCATCACCGTCGCCGTGCGGGCCAGGCGCTCGTGGGCGCTGTCGCGGGCGGCGGTCTTCAGGAAGAAGCCCTCGAACATCACCGGGTGGGCGGCCTGGAGCAGCAGCGCGCGGGCGCCGGAGAAGGCGACGATCAGCTCCCGGTTGACCCGGCGGATCAGCGAGTCGTCCTCGAAGTAACCCTCGCCGGGGGCGGCGGGACGGAAGGGAATCTGGTTGAACTCTCGCTGCCGTGCCATTCGTACAGCAGGTTACGAGCTACTACGCTTTAGCGACCATGCCTGCCGCCGCCTACAAGGGAAAAGAGTGCGTCTG
Organism: Solirubrobacteraceae bacterium; assembly: GCA_032119675.1. GTDB lineage: Bacteria > Actinomycetota > Thermoleophilia > Solirubrobacterales > Solirubrobacteraceae > F1-60-MAGs163. The sequence continues at coordinate 1,359 of JAUMBN010000152.1, forward strand.
CCAGTTCAACCGCGGGATCTGCGACCAGACCTGCGTGAAGGACATGCTGGACACGCCGTTCTACATCGCCTGCCTGAAGCTCAAGGGCCGGCGATGCGTGGTGATCGGTGGCGGGGCGATGGGCATGGAGAAGACCGAGGGCCTGCTCGCCTGCGGCGGTGAGGTGACCGTCATCTCCCCCGAGGCCGGCCCCGAGCTCGAGGCGCTGGCCGCCGAGGGATCGATCGGCTGGGAGGCCCGCGACTACGCCGGCCCCGATGACCTCGAGGGCGTCTTCATCGTCATCGCGTGCACCGACAGCACCGAGACCAACATCCGGATCTACGAGGACGCCGAGAAGCGGGCGATGCTCGCCAACATCGTCGACGTCCCGCCGCTGTGCAACTTCATCCTCCCGGCGATCGTCCGCACCGGGCCGCTGGCCATCGCCATCTCCACCGCCGGCTCGTCCCCGGCGCTGGCCAAGCGGATGAAGCGGGAGATCTCCGAGCTCTTCGGCGATGAGTACGCCGAGCTTGCCGTGATGCTCAACGACGCCCGCGGCTGGGCGAAGGGAACCCTCCCCACCTACCAGGACCGCAAGGCCTTCTTCGAGTCGATCGTCAACGGCGAGCCCGACCCGATCGAGCTGCTGCGCGCCGGCGACCGCAAGGCCGTCGAAGACATCATCGCCGCCGCCCAGCGCACTCACACGCCGGCCTGAGCGCCGCCCTCGCTACGGCCCTGGCGCACGCACGCGCCCGCCTGGGCGCCCGGCGCCCACGCGCCGCTAGGCTCGCGCCGTGAGCCGCCTAAGCCACGTGGACGAGCAGGGCCAGGCCCGCATGGTCGACGTCTCCGGCAAGGAGGAGAGCGACCGCACCGCCGTCGCCCGCGCGACGGTCGAGATGGCGCCCGAGACCGCGGCGCTGGTCGCCGCCAACGGCCTCCACAAGGGCGACGTCCTGGCCACCGCGCGGCTGGCCGGCATCCAGGCCGCCAAGCGCACCGGCGAGCTGATCCCCCTCTGCCACCCGCTTGGCCTCGACCACGTCGACGTCGAGCTCGCCGTCGACGAGGAGGCCGGCGTGGTGACTGTCGTCGCCTCGGCCCGCGTGCGCGCCCGCACCGGCGTGGAGATGGAGGCGATGACCGCCGCCTCGGTGGCGGCGCTGAGCGTCTACGACATGGTCAAGGCCGTCGAGCGCGGGGTGAGGATCTCCGCGGTGGAGCTGGTCGAGAAGTCCGGCGGGCGCTCGGGCCTCTGGACCCGGGACTGAGGCCGGCGTGCAGGCCGCCGTCATCACCGTCTCGACCTCGGTCGCCCGCGGCGGGGGCGAGGACGAGTCCGGCCCGAAGCTCGCCGCCCTTCTCGAGGAGGCCGGCTGCGAGGTCACCGGCATCGATGTCGTGCCCGACGACCGCGAGGCGATCGAGGCCAGGCTGCGGGAGCTGGTCGCGCAGGACGTGCGCTTCATCTTCACCACCGGCGGCACCGGCCTGACCCCCGACGACATCACCCCGGAGGCCACCGATGCTGTGATCGAGCGCCGCGCCGACGGCTTCCAGCAGGCGATGCTCGCCGAGGGAATGAAGCACCAGCGCCTGGCCCTGCTGACCCGCGGGGTGAGCGGGATCGCCGGCCGAACCCTGATCGTCAACCTGCCCGGCAACCCGAAGGCGATCGACCAGCTGGTGCCGGTGATCGCCCCCGCCCTGGGCCACGCCGCCGAGTCGCTCGTGCGCGGCTGGGGAGATGACGGCCCTTGAGCTCGAGGGCCTGAGCCGCCGCTTCGGCGAGCGCGAGGCCCTCGACGACGTATCCCTCACCCTCGAGCCCGGGCAGACGCTCGTGGTCTTCGGGCCCAACGGCGCCGGCAAGTCGACCCTGCTGCGCGTCCTCTCCACCCTGCTGCGGCCCAGCTCGGGCCGCGCCTCCGTCTTCGGCCACGACGTGGTCAAGGAGGGATGGGCGGTGCGCGGGCGGATCGGCTTCCTGGGCCACCAGGCCCTCTGTTACGAGGACCTCACCGCGCGCGAGAACCTCACCTACCACGCCCGCCTGCACGGGCTTCGCAGCCCCGAGCGCAGGATCGACGAGCTCCTGGCCGCCACCGGGCTGGCCGGCCGCGCCGACGACCGGGCCACAACCTTCTCCCGCGGGATGCTCCAGCGCCTGGCGGTCTGCCGCGCCGTCCTCCACGGCCCGGAGCTCCTCCTGCTCGACGAGCCGCGCTCGGGGCTGGACCCCGCCGCCGCAGAGACGGTCGAGCCCCTGATCGGCCGCGAGTCCGGAATGACGCGCGTGGTGGCCAGCCACGACCCGGCGGGCGGCCTGGCCGAGGGCGACCTGGCCCTGGGGCTGCGCGACGGGCGCGCCGAGCTGTTCGGGCCCGCCGCCGGCTTCGGGCCGGCCGAGATCGGGGAGCTCTACCGGTGAGCGCGCCGCAACAGGCCAGGGCCGCCGCGGCGGGCGTCGAGCAGGCCACCAAACCACGACAGGTCGGCATCCTCGCCGCCACCGGCGCCGTGCTCGGCAAGGAGCTGCGCCTCGAACGCCGCGCCCCGCAGACCCTGGTGGCGATGGCGATCTTCTCGGCCACCGCCTTCGTCATCTTCCACTTCGCCCTGCAGCGCGACGCCCTCGAGGGTGGCCTGGCCGCCGGCGTCCTCTGGGTGACGCTCACCCTCGCCGCGCTGCTGGGGATCGGCCGCAGCTTCGTCGCCGACCGCGACGAGGGCGGGCTCGACGGCTTCCTGCTGGCCCCGGTCGACCGCAGTGCCCTGCTGGCCGCCAAGGTCCTCACCCTGCTGGCCTTCCTGGTGGCGATCGAGCTGGTCGCGGTGCCGCTCTTCGCCCTCCTGCTGCTCGAGCCCACGCCGAGCGCCGGCCAGTGGCTCCAGCTCGCCGCGGTGCTCGCGCTGGCCGACATCGGAATCGCGGTGATCGGCACCCTTGTCGCGGCGATGGCCGTACGCACCCGCGCGCGCGACCTGATCACTTCGATCCTGGTCCTCCCGCTATGCATTCCGCTGATCATCGGAGCCAGCCAGGCCTCCGAGCCGCTGCTCTCGGCCGGCACAGGCGGCGCACCGGCGCGCTGGCTGGCCGTCCTTGCGCTGTACGATCTGATCTTCGGGCTGCTCGCCTGGGCCCTGTTCGATTACCTGGTCGAAGACTGAGATGCCAACCTCAAAGCGCCTCTACGGAAACCGCCTCGCGATCCTCGCCCCGCTGGCGACGGTCGTCGTGCTGGCCAGCCTCGCCCTGGCCTTCTTCCAGGCCCCGATCGAGGCCGACCAGGGCTTCTCCCAGAAGATCATCTACATCCACGTCCCGCTGGCCATCACCACGCTGATCGGCTTCATCTACGGCGGTATCTGCGCGATCCAGTACCTGCGCTCCGGCGACCCGCGCGACGACCTGCGCTCCTACACGGCGATCCACCAGTCGCTGATCTTCTGCATCGGCGCGCTGCTGACCGGGATGATCTGGGCCAAGGCCTCGTGGGGCCAGTGGTGGGTCTGGGACGAGCCGACGCTGGTCTCCTTCCTGATCGTCTTCCTCCTGTACTGCACCTACCAGCCGCTGCGCTTCTCGATCGAGGACCCCGAGCGCCAGTCGCGCTACGCCGCGGTATTCGCCGTCGTCGCCGGGGCCTTCGTGCCGCTCAACTTCATCGCCGTGCGGCTCGCCGACCCGCTGATCCACCCGCGCGTGCTGGGCACCGCCGAGGGCGGCCTGACCAATGGGATGAAGCCCGCCTTCTACCTCGGCATCCTCGGCGCGCTGCTGCTCTTCTTCACCCTCTGCCGCTACGAAATGGCCAACAAGCACACGCGCGCGCAGCTCAGGGCGCTGAGGCGCCGCTTCGGCCAGGACGCCCCGGCCCGCGCCGGGCGCAGCAGCGCCCCGGAGGTGCCGGCCCGGTGACCGAGACACTGCCCCCCAACACCGGCTTCGTCGCCGCCGCCTACCTGGTCTTCGTCGCGCTGCTGCTGATCTACGTGACGATCATGTCGATCCGGGCCAGCCGCCTGGAGCGCGAGCTCGACCAGCTCCTGCGCGACGAGGACGAGGAGGTCGTAGTCGAGGCCGTCGCCGAGGAGACCGTCGCCGAGGAGACCGTCGCCGGGGAGGCCGGCCGGTGAGCGAGCTGCTGGCCATCGGCATCTCCCACAAGACGGCGCCCCTGGCCCTGCGCGAGCGCCTGGCGATGACCGAGAGCGCCGCCGAGGAGTTCATCCGCGAGCTGGTCGCCCACGAGGAGATCCGCGAGGCGGTGGTGATCTCCACATGCAACCGCACCGAGGTCTTCATCGTCAGCCGCGAGAGCGTCGACGCCGAGAGCGTCCTGCTCGCCCGCCTGGCCCACCGCGCCGGAATCCGCCCCACCGAGCTGGTCGACATCGTCTACTCGCCGCGCAACTGCGACGCCGCCCGCCACCTCTTCAGGGTCACCGCCGGCCTCGACTCGATGATCGTCGGCGAGCACGAGGTCCAGGGCCAGGTGCGCCGAAGCTACGAGACCGCCCTGGGCGCCGGCACCACCGGGCCGTTCACCAACCGGCTCTTCCGCGCCGCCCTGCAGGCCGGCAAGCGGGTGCGCAGCGAGACTGCCCTGAGCGCCGCCCGTGTCAGCGTCCCCTCGGTCGCCGTCGACCTGGCCCGCGAGACGGTCGGCCCGCTCGAGGAGCGCAGCGTCGTGGTGATCGGCGCCGGCGAGACCGCCGAGCTGACCGCCCGGGCGCTCAGCGCCCAGGGCGTCCGCACCCTATTCGTGGCCAACCGCCGCGTCGAGCGCGCCCACGAGCTGGCCAGCGCCTTCGACGGCTCGGTCGCCTCGCTCGACGAGCTTCCCCAGCGGATGCGCGAGGCCGACATCGTCGTCTCCTCCACCTCCTCCCCGCACCCGATCGTCGGCGCCGAGGAGATCGAGCGGGTGATGGAGAGCCGTGACGAGCGGCCGCTGCTGCTGATCGACATCGCCGTGCCACGCGACATCGACGCCGCCTGCGCCGAGGTGCCCGGCGTCCACGTGCTCGACATGGATGACCTGCAGGCCACGGTCGCCCGCAACCTCGACGTCCGCGAGGGCGAGAGGGCCGGCGCCGAGGAGATCATCGAGGACGAGATCGAGCGCTTCTCGCACTGGATGGCCCAGCAGGGCGCCACGCCGACGATCGCCGCCCTGCGCGAGCACGGCGCCGGCATCGTCGACCAGATCCTCGGCGAGAACGACGGCCGCTGGGATAGCGCCTCGGCCCGCGACATCGCCCGCACCGAGGCGATCGCCCGCGCAGTGATGCAGCGCCTGCTCCACGAGCCGACGATCCGCATGAAGGCCCTCGAGCAGGGCGGCGGCCACGGCCGCCTTGCCGTGCTGCGCGAGCTCTTCGGGCTCGACGAGGTGCCCGAGGAGGCGGCCGGCCCCGGCGCGGCCGCCGCTGAGGAGGAGCTCGGCGCCGCCGCCGAGGTCCGCCCACTGCGCCGGGGATCGTGAAGCTGGGCACCCGCGGCAGCGCCCTGGCGCTGGCGCAGGCCGAGACGGTGGCCGCCGGGCTGGGCGGAGCCGAACTGGTGACCATCACCACCAGCGGCGACCGCGACCGCCAGGCCAGTGGCGACAAGGAGCGCTGGACCCGTGAGCTCGACGCGGCCCTCCTGGACGGCCGGATCGACGCCGCCGTTCACTCGGCCAAGGACCTCCCCGGGCACCTGGCGCCCGGCATCTCGATCGCCGCCACGCCCCCGCGCGCCGAGCCGCTCGACGCTCTCTGCGGCGCCGGCTCGATCGACGAGCTGCCGGAGGGCGCGCGGGTCGGGACCGGCTCCCTGCGCCGAGCCGCCCAGCTGAAGGCGATTCGCGAAGACCTCGAGCCGGTGGAGCTGCACGGCAACGTCGACACCCGGCTCGAGCGACTGGCCGGCGGCGACTACGACGCGGTCGTCCTGGCCTGCGCGGGGCTCGAGCGGCTCGGGCGCGGCGATGAGATCGGCGCCCGCCTGGAGGAGATGGTCCCGGCCGCCGGCCAGGGAACCCTGGCCATCACCGTCCGGGCCGGCGAGGAGGAGAGCGTCGCTGCGCTCGACGACCCGGCCACGCACGCCGCCCTGGACGCCGAGCGCGCCGTGGTGGTGGCCCTGGAGGCCGACTGCCACACCCCGGTCGGCGTTCACGCCGGCGAGCGCGACGGGCTCTTCGCCGTCGAGGCCTTCGTCGGGCGCCCCGACGGCAGCGCCTGGCTGCGCGACCGCCTCGCCGAGTCGGGCGCCGATCCCGCCGACCTCGGCGCCCGGGTCGCCGGCCGGATGGTCGCCGCCGGCGCCCTGGAGGTACTGGGCCGTGAGTGAGGCCCCCGGAACCGTCTATCTCGTCGGCGCCGGCCCCGGCGACGACGGCCTGATGACCGTCCGCGCGGTCGAGCTGGTCTCCCGCGCCGACGTGATCCTCTTCGACAAGCTGATCCCGCCAGGCGCGCTGGAGGGCGCCCGCGAGGACGCCGAACTGATCGACGTCGGCAAGATCGGCGGCGGCGAGCAGGTCCCCCAGGAGGTGACCGAGCAGCTGATCGTCGACCACGCGCTCGCCGGCAGGGACGTGGTTCGGCTCAAGGGCGGCGACCCGTTCGTCTTCGGCCGCGGCGGCGAGGAGGTCGAGCGCTGCCTGGCCAGCGGGATCCCGGTCGAGGTCGTTCCGGGCGTCACCTCCGGGATCGCCGCCCCCGCCTACGCCGGCATCCCGGTCACCCAGCGGCTGGTCTCCAGCGCGGTGGCCTTCGTCACCGGCCACGAGAACCCCGACAAGCCCGAGACCCAGATCGACTGGGCGGCGCTCGCCGCCTTTCCCGGGACGCTGGTCTTCTACATGGGCGTAAAGAGCCTGCCGAGGATCACCTCGAAGCTGGTCGAGGAAGGTCGCCCGGCCACCGAGCCGGCCGCGGTGATCGAGCGCGGCACCCTCCCCGGCCAGCGCCAGGTGATCGCCACGCTCGAGACGCTCGCCGACTCGGCCTCAGCCCAGGAGATCAAGGCTCCGGCGATCACCGTCATCGGCGAGGTCGCCGCGCTCGGCGGTTCGCTGGGCTGGCTGCCTGCCGCCCGCCCGCTCGACGGCCTGACGGTCGCCGTCACCCGCGCCCGCGCGCAGGCCAGCGCCCTGGCCGGCCGCCTGCGCGAGCTCGGGGCGAACACCGTCGAGGCCCCGGCCATCCGCACCGAGCCGCTCCAGGCCACCCTCCCCGACCTGGAAGCTTTCGACCTGATCTGTGTCACCAGCCCCAACGGCGCCGCCCGGCTGCTCGAGGTCGCCGGTGACGCCCGCGCCCTGGCCGGCCCGACGATCGCCGCGATCGGCCCGGGAACCGCCCGCGCCCTGGCCGAGGGCGGAATCGTCGCCGACGTGGTTCCCGAGCGCTCGGTCGCCGAGGCGCTGGTCGAGGAGCTGGAGAGCGTGCCGGTCACCCAGGCGCTGATCGCCCGCGCCGAGACGGCGCGCGACGTGCTGCCCGACGCGCTGCGCGAGCGCGGCGCAAGCGTCGAAATCCTGCCGCTCTACCGCACCGTCGCCGAGCCGCTCTCCCCCGAGGCGCGCGGCGCCGCACTGGGCGCCGACTACGCCACCTTCACCAGCGCCTCCTCGGCGCGCTTCTTCTGCGAGGCGGCCGGCACGCTCGCCGGGCCGCGGCTGGTCTCGATCGGCCCGGTGACCAGCGAGGCGATCCGCGAGCTGGGCTTCGAGCCCGACGTGGAGGCCGCCGTTCACACCCCCGACGGGCTGGTCGAAGCCCTCGTCGCGGACGCCGCCGCCCGGTAGTCTCCGGCGCCATGCGGATCCTGATCGTCGGAGCGGGAGGCGTCGGCAGCGCCGCGGCCGCCATCGCCCGCCGCCGCGACTTCTTCGACAAGCTGGTCATCACCGACCTCGACGAGGCCCGCGCCCAGGCCTCGATCGAGAACCTCGGCGACGAGCGGATGAGCGCCGCCGCCCTGGACGCCTCCGACCCGCAGGCGATCGTCGCGCTCGCGAAGGCGCAGGAGATCGACGTGATCCTCAATGCCTGCGACCCGCGCCTGAACCCCCCGATCTTCGAGGCGGCGCTGGAGGCCGGCTGCACCTACCTCGACATGGCCTGCACCCTCTCCGAGCCCCACCCCGATAACCCCTTCGAGGAGACCGGCGTCAAGCTCGGCGACGCCCAGTTCGAGGCCGCGCCGGCCTGGGAGCGAGCCGGCCAGCTGGCGCTCGTGGGGATCGGCGTCGAGCCGGGCTTCTCGGACGTCGCCGCCCGCTACGCCGCCGACCACCTCTTCAGCGAGATCGACGAGGCCGGCGTGCGTGACGGGGCCAACCTGGTTATCGAGGGCTACGACTTCGCCCCTACCTTCTCGATCTGGACGACGATCGAGGAGTGCCTCAACCCGCCGGTGATCTGGGAGAAAGACCGCGGCTGGTTTACCACCGAGCCCTTCTCCGAGCCGGAGCTCTTCGACTTCCCCGAGGGGATCGGGCCGGTCGAGTGCGTCAACGTCGAGCACGAGGAGGTGCTGCTGATCCCGCGCTGGGTCGACTGCAGGCGCTGCACCTTCAAGTACGGGCTCGGCGACGAGTTCATCGAGGTTCTGCGCACCCTTCACAAGCTCGGCCTCGACGGCACCGACCCGATCGACGTGCGCGGCCAGATGGTCAGCCCGCGGGACGTGGTCGCCGCCGCGCTGCCCAACCCGGCGGAGCTCGGCGAGAAGATGAGCGGCAAGACCTGCGCCGGCACGCTGGTCACCGGCACCGGCAAGGACGGCGAGCCGCGCGCGACCTACATCTACCACGCGGTCGACAACGCCGAGACGATGGCCCTCGACGGCAGCCAGGCGGTGGTCTGGCAGACGGCGATCAACCCGGTGATCGCGATGGAGCTGCTGGCCGCCGGCACCTGGCAGGGAGCCGGGGTGCTCGGGCCCGAGGCCTTCGACGCCGTTCCCTTCCTGGAGAAGCTCGAGGAGTACGGCTCGCCGTGGGGCATCAGCGAGCGCGACCCGGCCAACCCGGGCAGGCCGCTCGCCGCCTGAGCGATGGCCGAGCCGATCACCTTCCTCTCCGACTACGGCACCGCCGACGAGTTCGTCGGCGTCTGCCACGGCGTGATCGCCGGCATCTCCCCGGAGAGCCGCGTCTTCGACATCACCCACGGCCTGCCCCGCCACGACGTCCGCGGCGGCGCGCTGATGCTGCGCCGCACGCTGGAGTACTTCCCCGCCCGGATCCACCTCGCCGTCGTCGATCCGGAGGTCGGGGCAAGGCGGCGGGCGATCGCCGTGCGCAGCCTCGATGAGGACCGCATCTTCGTCGGCCCCGACAACGGGCTGCTCTCGATCGCCGTGCGCAGCTGCGGCGGCGCCGCGGAGGCCTTCGACGTGAGCGCCTCCCCCTTCCGCCTGCAGCCGACCTCCTCCACCTTCCACGGCCGCGATATCTTCGCCCCGGTCGCCGCGCGCCTGGCCGCCGGCGCCCCGCTCGAGGAGGCCGGCACCCCGCTCGACCCGGACGAGCTGGTCGAGCTGGAGATGCCGATGGCCCGCGCCGAGGGTGACGAGATCGTCGCCCACGCCCTCGGCTTCGACGCCTACGGCAACGTCTCCCTCGACCTCGAGCACGAGGAGCTCGCGAGCTTCGGGCTGCGGCTCGGCGTTCCGGTGAGGATCAACGGCACCGAGGGGATCTACACCACGACCTTCGCCGACGCCCCCGAGGGCGGCCTGCTGATCTACCAGGACCCGTACCGCTCGCTGGCGCTGGCGGTAAACCGTGGCTCGGCGGTCGAACGGCTCGGCCTGGACCGCGACGACGAGGTCCGGATCCAGCCGGCATGAGCGCCCTGGGGCGCCCGCACCTGCACCTGCGCGAGGCCGGCTCCACCAACGAGCACGCCCGCGGCCTGGCCGCCGCCGGCGCCCCCCACGGCACGCTGGTCACCGCCTCCTCGCAGAGCGCCGGCCGCGGCCGGCAGGGCCGCAGCTGGGAGGCGCCGGCGGGTAGCTCGCTGCTGATGAGCCTCGTGCTGCGCGAGCCTTCCGACCTGCTCCCGCTCGCGGCCGGTGTCGCCGTGGCGCAGGCGTGCGGGCCCGAGGCCCAGGTCAAGTGGCCCAACGACGTGGTCGTCACCGAGGGCGGCGCCCTGCGCAAGCTCGCCGGGATCCTCGCCGAGGGTCGCCCGCAGGAGGGCTGGGCGGTGCTGGGGATCGGCCTCAACGTGGCGGTCGAACTCGACGAGCTCCCGCCGGAGCTCCAGGCGACGGCCGCGACGCTCGGCCTGGCGCCGGCCGACGTGCCCGCGGTGCGCGAGCGGGTGCTGGCCGAGCTGGACGCCGCACTGGCCCTGGGCGACGCCGAGCTGCTGGAGGCCTGGCGCGAGCGCGACGCGCTGCTGGGCCGCGAGGTCGACTGCGGGGAGGTCGTGGGAGTGGCCGCCGGGGTCGACGGCGGCGGCAGGCTGGTACTCGAGCTGGCCGAAGGCGGGCAGACCGCCGTCGATGCCGGCGAGGTCCACCTGCGCGGGGTCGGGTAGGAGGCAGTTCGCTGCGGAATCGGGGCGCGGAGTGAAAAGCCTGCGCACGGTACCTTCGCCCTGATAACGTCCACGTTCCCCTTTTTGTTTATAACCGGGAATCAAGGGGCCTCGCAAACCCAATGAAAAAGCTCGCTTTTCTGGGAACCATTGCCGCCGTTTGGCTCTCCGTCGCTGCCCCGGCGATGGCCTCGCCGATCACACCGGTGCAGATCACCGACTGGCCGGCTCCGGATGTCACGAGCAACGGGGGCAATACCGCCATCGCCTCCGACCCCACCAGCGGTAACAGCGTCATCGTCTACGGCTACACCGACGGCGTGGCGTCCTACTACACCCAGCTGGTGGACGCCGCGGGCAACCCGGTAGGCGCAGCCCACCTCCTTACCAACAATTCGCGACCGTTCTGGGCCCAGCCTTCAATCGCCTGGAACCCGTCCACCGGCGGATATCTCTCATGCTGGGGCAACTACACCGGCTCAGTACCGGTCGAGATCAAGTGTGATGCCCTCGCGGCCGACGGCACCCCGGCCGGGTCTCCGTCGACGATCACGAGCACCCCTGACGAGTTCAACATGACCAATTTGGCGTGGAGCACGGCCAAGGGCAAGTTCCTGGTGACGATGACCGACTGGGCTGACTACGCCCGTGGCAGCTTCGTCGACTCCTCGGGTGCTCCCTCCGGCCCCGTCATCGACTTCATGCCCGATTCGGCGTACGACTTCCAGGGCGGCGCCGGAGTCGCCTATTCGCCGACGTCAAACCGCTTCATGGCCTACGCACGCGCCAAGACCGACGGTACGACAGAGCAAACCGCCCCCTGGCTGTGGCTGCTCGACGGGGACGGCAACCCCGTGGGCTCGCCGCAGCGCATCGACCCCGATACGGCGGT
>JAUMBN010000153.1:0-8999 GCA_032119675.1 Solirubrobacteraceae bacterium
CGGCCAGGTGATCGCCCGGATGGAGGTCGGCGCCGCCGCGGCCACAAACGGGAACGGGGGCGCCCCCGACACGGCACCGGCCGAAGCAGCCGGGGCGCCGGAGGGCGTCAGCGTCTCGCCGGTCGCGTCGCGCGTGGCCGCCGCCGAGGGGATCGACCTTTCCACGGTGGCCGGCACCGGACCCGGGGGGCGCGTCACCAAGGCCGACGTGCTCGCCGCCGGCTCGGGCAACGGGAAGGCGCCTGCCGCCCCGGCCGCTGTCACGCGGACCGAGCTGAAGGGCGGAGCGGCGATGCTCGCCCGCTACATGGACGAGAGCCGCTCGATTCCGACGGCAACCTCCTTCCGCACGCTCGTCGTCTCGACCATGGACGCCCGGCGCCGCGAGCTCAAGGCCGCCGGGCAGAAGGTCTCCTTCACCCACATCATCGCCTGGGCAATCGCCCGCGCCGCCACCGAGCAGATGCCGGTGATGGCCGACCACTTCGAGGAGCAGGACGGCAAGCCGTTCCGGATCGACGACGGGCAGGTCAACCTCGGTATCGCCGTCGACGTGGAGAAGAAGGACGGCTCCCGGACCCTGATGGTCCCGGTGATCCGCAATGCCGGGGGCCTCGGCTTCGCCGGATTCCGGTCGGCCTTCGACGAGCTGATCGACAAGGCCCGCACCAACAGCCTCTCGCCCGACGACCTGGCGGGAGCCAACATCTCGCTGACCAACCCCGGCGGCATCGGGACCGTCTCCTCGGTCCCGCGGCTGATGCCCGGCCAGGGGACGATCGTCGCCACCGGTTCGATCGGGTTCCCGGCGGGGCTTGAAGGAGTGGGCCAGCAGATAGGCGCCGAGAAGGTAATGGCGATGACCTCGACCTACGACCACCGGATCATCCAGGGGGCCGAGTCCGGGCGCTTCCTGCAGACGATCGACAAGCTCCTGCAGGGCGAGGACGGCTTCTACGAGGACCTCTTCACCGACCTGGGCCTCACCGCCGGGCCTGCACCGCAGGCCCCCGCCCCGGTCGCGGTCGCAGCGCCTGCCGCAGCCGCAGGCGGCGACGACGTCGAGCTGATGCAGTCGGTCCAGGCCGCCACGGCGCTGGTCAAGGCATTCCGGACCCACGGCCACCTCGCCGGCGGGCTCGACCCCCTTGGCACCGAGCCGATCGGCGACCCGGCGCTCGACCCGAACACCGTCCACCTCTCCGAGGCGATGATGCGCCGGATCCCGTCGAAGATACTGCGAATCTACGTCCCCGGTGACGACCTCGCCGAGTCCCTCCCCTACCTGCGCGAGGTCTATACCGGCTCGCTGGCCTACGAGATCGAACACATCTCCAGCCACCGCCAGCGCGTCTGGCTGCGCGAACGGATCGAGGGCGGCACCTTCCGCCGGCCGCTCCCCGACGAGGAGCGCCGCCGCGTGCTCCAGCGGCTGATCTCGGTCGACTCGCTTGAGCGCTTCATGCACAAGGCCTACCTCGGCCAACAGCAGTTCTCGATCGAGGGACTCGACATGACGGTCCCGATGCTCGACGAGGCGATCATCCTTGCCGCCCGGGGCGGCGCCCGGGAAGTGATCATCGGGATGGCCCACCGTGGACGGCTAAACGTCCTGGCCCACAACCTCGGCCGCTCCTACGAGACGATCTTCGGTGAGTTCGAAGGCAAATCCTCGGTGGAGGTGGTCAAGGCGGTCACCGAGATCCCCGAGGGCGGCACCGGCGACGTCAAGTACCACCACGGCCTCGAGAGCCAGTTCGAGCTGCCGGGCGGCGGCTCGGTACTGGTCAACCTCGAGTCCAACCCGAGCCACCTGGAGTTCGTGGACCCGGTGGTCCTGGGCGCCGCCCGCGCAGCCCAGACCGACCGCAGCGGCCCCGTGGCCCAGCGCGACTCCCGGGCTGCGGTGCCGGTGATCCTCCACGGCGACGCCGCGATGATCGGCCAGGGGATCGTGGCCGAGACCCTCAACCTCCAGGCGCTCGACGGCTACCAGGTCGGCGGCGCGCTGCACATCATCCAGAACAACCAGATCGGCTTCACCACCGACTCCGAGGACGCCCGCTCCACCCACTGGGCCTCCGACCTGGCCAAGGGCTTCGACGTACCGATCATCCACGTCAACGCCGACGACGTCGATGCCTGCATCAGCGCCGTCCAGCTTGCCATGGCCTTCCGCGAGGAGTTCGGCCACGACGTGCTGATCGACCTGATCGGCTACCGGCGCTTCGGCCACAACGAGGCCGACGAGCCCGCCTACACCCAGCCCGAGATGTACGAGTCGATCAAGCAGCACGAGCGGGTCTCCGAGATCTACGCCAAGCAGCTGGTCGACGCCGGAATCGCCACCCGCGAGGAGGTCGACCGCTGGTCCCAGGAGTCCTGGGACGAGATGACCCGTGAGCACCAGGACCTCAAGGAGCGGATCCGCGAGGCCGAGGAGAGGAACGGCGGCGGCGAGCAGGCCACCGGCGAGTACCAGCTCGACCGCAGCCCCAGCCCCCCGGTCGAGACCGCGGTGAAAGCCGAGAGCCTGCGCCACATCAACGAGGAGCTCCTCACCGTTCCCGAGGGCTTCGAGCTCAACTCCAAGCTCGAGCGCCAGCTTGAGCGCCGGCGCGAGGCGGTGGCCAGCGGCGAGGGCATCGACTGGGCCCAGGCCGAGGCGCTCGCTTTCGGCTCGCTGCTGATCGACGGCGTGCCGATCCGCCTCACCGGGCAGGACTCAGAGCGCGGGACCTTCAGCCAGCGCCACCTCGTATTCCACGACGCCCGCACCGGGCTTAGCTACGCGCCGATCCAGCACCTCGACGGCGCCCGGGCCCCGATCGAGATCCACAACAGCCCTCTGTCCGAGTCGGCCTGCATGGGATTCGAGTACGGCTACTCCGAGGAGGCGCCCGACTCACTGGTCCTGTGGGAGGCCCAGTACGGGGACTTCGCCAACGGCGCCCAGGTGATCATCGACCAGTTCATCTCCAGCGGACTTGCCAAGTGGGGCAAGACCACGCGGCTCACCCTGCTGCTGCCCCACGGCTACGAGGGCGCCGGCCCCGAGCACTCCTCGGCGCGGCTAGAGCGCTTCCTGCAGCTCTCGGCCGAGGGCAACATGCGGGTGGCCAACCTCACGACGCCGGCCCAGTACTTCCACCTCCTTCGGCGCCAGGCGATGATCGCCAAGCAGCGGCCGCTCGTGGTGATGACGCCGAAGTCGCTGCTGCGCCTCCCCCAGGCGGTCAACCGGATCGAGCACCTGAGCGACACCCGCTTCTACCCGGTGCTCGCCGAGCCGGGCGTGGACGCCGAGAAGGTGACCCGGCTCGTCCTGTGCACCGGGAAGATCTACTACGACCTGAAGGGCCACGAGGTCCACCAGGGCAACGACGGGGTGGCGATCGGCAGGATCGAGCTGCTCTACCCGTTCCCTGAGAGTGACGTTCGCGAGCTGATAGACGGCTACCCGAACCTCGAGGAGGTCCTCTGGGTCCAGGAGGAGCCCCGCAACATGGGGGCACGTGCCCACATGTTCCCGCGGCTGATGCAGATCCTCCCCGACGAGCTGGACTTCGGCTACGTCGGCCGGCCGGAACGGGCCTCCTCCGGCGAGGGCTATCCGGCTGCCCACACCGCCGAGCAGAACCGCATCCTCGCGACCGCCCTCGACCGGGGAATCCCGGTCAGCGCCTACCCGAAGAAGACCCCCGGCGAGCGCTGATCAGCCGTCCAGGCCCCGTCTCCGAAGCCCGCTAGGAGGCGACGAACTGGAGCTCGGCGGTCACCGACACCTGGTCGGCCAGCACCAGGCCGCCCCCAGGGAGCGGGGCGTTCCAGTCGACGCCGAAGGCGGTGCGGTCGATCTCGGCCGCGAGGCTCAGGCCGAGCTTGGTCCTGCCGGCGACATCCTCGGTCGGCTCGCTGATGCGCCCGCGAACGACAACCGGCCCGGTGACCCCCTTCATCGTCAGGTCGCCCACCGCATCGATGACGCCCTCCTCGACGGAGACCGAAGTGGAGGCGAAGGTGATGTCGGGGTAGTCGTCCGCATCGAAGAAGTCCGCGCCCTGAAGGTGGCCGTGAAGCTTCTCGTGCTTGACGACGATGTCCCGCGGGTGAACCGAGCCGGCGAGAGAGAGCTCCCCGTCGCGTTCGACCACCGACGCTTCGACGCCACTGAACCAGCCCGTAAACGAGGAGACGCCCATGTGCATGATCGCGAAGCCGACGTGAGAATGGACCTGGTCTAGCTGCCAGGTGAAATCGCTGATCGATCTGGTCATCGCCTGAACCCCAGCAGAACCTAGTGCAGGGTGCGTCGGCCATCTGTGCTTTCCGCAGCGGGTGCGAGGATGGCGCCGATGTGGGACCAGGTCGAGCTGAGGCTGGAAGCGCGCCCCCGCGGCGTTCACCTGGTGACCGGTGAGGTGCTGGGCGCGGTCGGCGAGGAGCTGGCGCGTTACGAGGTCGGCCTCTGCCAGCTCTTCATGCTCCACACCTCGGCCTCGCTCTCGGTGAACGAGAACGCCTCGCCCGACGTGCGCCAGGACACGCGGACCTGGCTGGACACCATCGTCCCCGAGCAGTTTCCGTGGACCCACACCCTCGAGGGCAGCGACGACATGCCGGCGCACGTCAAGTCGATGATCACCGGAAGCTCCCTGCTGCTCCCCGTGCGCGATGGCGGCCTGGCGCTGGGCACCTGGCAGGGGATCTACCTGCTCGAGCACCGCGACCGCGGCGGACCGAGGTCGCTGATCGCGACGATCAGCGGCGAGGGCTGAGGCTCAGCGGCCCTTCCAGACCGGGTCGCGCTTCTCGGCAAAGGCGATCGCGCCCTCCTGGGCGTCCTCGGAGCCAAGAACCGGGCCGGCGATCTCCATCTGCTTGACCCAGAACTCCTCGGTGTCCCAGTCCCACTGGGCCTCGAGGATCTGCTTGGTCGCGGCGAGCGCGAGCGGGCCATTGGCGGCGATCTCCATCGCCAGCCCGAGGGCGGCGTCGAGCGCACCGCCGTCGTCGGCGATCCGATTGACGAGGCCCAGCTCGTGGCCGCGCTCGGCGCTGATCGGGTCACCCGTAAGGGCCATCTCCATGACCACGCCGTAGGGCAGCTTGCGCGGAAGGCGCAGGAGCCCACCGCCTGCGGCGACCAGCGACCGCTTGACCTCCGGGATGCCGAGCTTGGCGCTGCGCCCGGCCACGAGCAGGTCGCAGGCCATGGCGATCTCCAGGCCGCCGGCCACGGCGAAGCCCTCGACGGCGGCGATGATCGGCTTCCTCGGCGGCTGCTGGATGATCCCGCCGAAACCGCGCGTCTCGTGCCAGGGGGTCTCGCCGGCGGCAAAGGCCTTGAGGTCCATCCCGGCGCAGAAGCCACGGCCGGCGCCGGTGAGGATCGCCAGCGAGAGGCCGTCGTCGGAGTCGAGCTCGTCGACGGCGTCCGCCACGCCCTCGGAGACCGCCTTGTTGACCGCATTGCGCTGGTCGGGACGGTTGATGGTGATTACCAGGACATTGTCGCGGCGCTCGGTAAGGACGGCCGGCTCGGTGGATTCATCGCTCATGGGCGCAGACGCTACCGGCTGGGAAGCGGGACGGGCGTGCGGTACGGTCGGGTCCGTGAAGCACCTCGGCCGTGACCTCTACCAGATCCAGCTCACCCCACGGCAGGCAGTCAACGCCTACCTGGTCGGCGACGTGCTGGTCGACTGCGGCTACCCGTTGAACTGGAAGCGGCTCCAGTCCGAGCTCGGTGGCAGCCGCCCCAGGTTTCATGCGCTTACCCACGCCCACGCCGACCACG
Source organism: Solirubrobacteraceae bacterium (assembly GCA_032119675.1). Classification (GTDB taxonomy): domain Bacteria; phylum Actinomycetota; class Thermoleophilia; order Solirubrobacterales; family Solirubrobacteraceae; genus F1-60-MAGs163. Next base: position 5,801 of record JAUMBN010000153.1, read on the forward strand.
CCGGCAACTCGAAGCGCCTCAAGGAAGAGCAGGGCCTCGAGGTGTGGGTGGGGGAGAACGACCGGGAGGTGCTGGTCTCCGGCGAGCCCGAGCCCGGCGACGTCGCGGTGAAGGGGCTCCTGCGCCGGTACATGAGCTTTCCGGGAGTCGAGCCCGACCGGCTGCTCAAGGCCGGCGACGAGATCGACGCGGGCTTCGTGGTCATCGACACCCCGGGCCACTCCCCCGGCCACGTCAGCTTCTGGCGCGAGGAGGACCGCTCGCTGATCTGCGGCGACGTCTTCTTCAACATGAACATGGCCACGACCGCCCCCGGCCTGCACCAGCCGCCGGGGATGTTCACCCCCGACCCGGAGCGCAACCGCCAGAGCGAGAGGCTGCTGGCCGAGCTCGAGCCGGCGCTGGTCCTCTTCGGGCACGGGCCGCCCCTGCGCGACCCCGAAGCGCTGCGCAACTTCACCGACCGCGTCGGCTGAACCGGGCCTAGGCCTCGAAGAGCGTCATCTCGGGCTCGCGCTCGCCGCGCACCACGGCGAGGTCGACGGTCACGCAGTCGATGCCGCGGTCCTCGGCCAGGGTGCGGGCCTGGGGCTTTATCTCCTGTGCCGCCAGGACCCCGCGACAGGAGTCCATCGCCGGGTCGCGGCGGATGAACTCGAGGTAGCGGGTCAGCTGCTCGACGGCGTCGATCGTCGCGACGCGCTTGATCTCCACCGCCACCCAGTCGTCCCCGCCGTCACGGCACATCAGGTCGACCGGGCCGATGTCGGTCGGCCACTCGCGACGCACCAGCCGGAACCCCTCTCCGCAGAAGTGGGGCGCGTCGGCCAGCGCCTCCTGCAGGTGTGCCTCGACTCCGTCCTTCTCTAGCTCGGCCGCCTCGCCCATGTCGTGAGTGACATCGGAGAGCACCTCGGAGATCCGGATCTCGATCCGGTCCTCGGTCTTGCCGGCACGCTTGCGCACGACGATCATCTCCGGCGGCTCGCCCTCCTCCTCGATCACGGTCGGCGGGGTCATCCAGTTCTGGGGCTTGTAGCCGCCGGTGTCGGCGTGGACCATCACCGAGCCGTCGGACTTGATCATCAGCAGCCGCAGCGCCTCGGGCAGGACGGTGTCGAGCCGGCCGGTGTAGAGGACCTCGCAGCGGGCGACGATCAGGCGCATCGGGTCCCGACCCTACCGGGCGCCGGCGCGCGAATTGCTACCGGACGCGGGTCTGCTTCGAGGTGGCGCGCAACGCGGTGAACGGCCGCTGGCCGGGGTACTGCGCGCGGACCCGCCAGAGGCCCGAAGAGAGCCTGCGGCCGACCTTGATCTGCGCGTGGGCGAACTTGTTGCGCTTGTACCTGGTGACCCAGCGGCTGCCGCTCTTCCGCTGCCAGGAGAGGAGGACCTTGCCGGTCGCCTCGAGCTGGGTGCCGGGCACCCGGATCTTCCCGGAGACGGTGCGCCGGCTTCCCTTGCCGCTCAGCTTCAGCTTCAGCTCGCTTTTCTGGGCGGGGAGGTCCTTCGGGTTTACGTGGAGGACGTTGACCTCGCGGGTCACCTTGTTCCCGTAGGAGTCGGAGCTCTCGACCTGAATCTTGACCGGCCCGTACGGCTGGTCCCCGGCCCGCCACCAGAGGCGGCTGACCTTCTCGTCGTTCTTCGGCTTCTTGAAGTTGCCGATCCCCTCGCCGCCGACCGAGAAGCGGATCCGGGAGATCGGGCTGAGGCTGTCGTGGGCCGAAGCGGCCAGCTCGAGCTTGTTGTTGTAGATGACGCTCTCGGTCGGCTGGTAGACGGTGAGCTTCGGGCCCTCGAAGTCGCCGCACGCCCCGGTCAGCCGGTCGCCGTCGCGGCCGACCGAGGCCATGGCCGCGTAGGAGGGCTTCTGCGCGAATCCGTGGCTCAGGAGCCCGTAGCGGTTCAGCTCGGTGTCGGCGGCGCCCGAGTCCCTCAGCGAGAACCAGACACCGGCGTTGACGTAGGGGTACTGGGCGAGGCAGTGGTAGGCCTGCTGGAGATAGGCGGCCTGCGCCGCCTGGCTGACTCCCGCGTCCTTCTGGCCGGCCCATACTCCGCGCCCGCAGCGCGTACCGGTGGTCGACCACCCGAGCTCGCTCATCATGATCGGCTTGCCGGCATCGCCGTTGGCCACCATCACCTCGCGGACCTCGCGGAATCCCAGGAAGGTGAAGCGGCCGATGCGGCCGTCCTCGCGGTAGAAGTCGTCGGGCGCCTTGAGGTTGCAGGCGGTGTCGGTGTGGACCGAGATGCCGTCGAACGAATTACCGGCCCCGACCTTGTAGAGGTCCTCCACGAAGCGGTAGTTGTTGCCGGTCAGCGGGCCGCCGAGGACGAGCGCCGATGGATCCTCGGCCTTGATCGCCGCGTAGGTCGGCCTCAGAAGGGCCGCGTACGGACCGGCTCCGCGGACATCGCTGTGCCAGAACTCGGGCTCGTCGGGCTCGTTCCATACCTCCCACGACTGGACCCTCCCGGCGTAGCGGCGGGCGAGCGGCGCGGCGAAGGAATCGGCAAACTCGGCCGGGTTGGCCGGCGGCACCAGCGGGTCGGTGGAGCCGTTGGCCCACTGCGGGGCGCCGAGCAGCACCAGCTGGACCTTCTGCCCCTTTAGGGAGGCCAGCGAGGTGAGCTCGTCCAGGTAGCTGATGACCCCCGCGTTGAAGGAGCCGCCACGGGTCGGCTGCAGCTCGTCCCAGCGCACGAAGCGCCGGATCCACTTGGCGTGGAGCGCCTCGGCCCGCGCGACGGTGTCCGGCGCGCTCAGGTCCTGCGAGTTGATCCCGGTCTCCGCAGAATGGCCGACGGCCGGGGCGGCCAGCGCAAGGCTCGCCGCCAGGGCGGCACCAAGGATTACTCTCGTCAGAGGCTTGCGCATTGCCACTCTCTTGAACACCAGATGCGGCCGCTAGTTGCCTTCGGCAATTCCGCAGCTGTTAACTGAACCGGCGGACCCGTGCTCCGTGACGCAGCCCATGCTGAGGGCAGGTCATGCCGCGGGCAGGACCCGCGCCTCGCGCTCGCGCAGGCCCTCCAGCAGGAGAACGACGTCCTCGTCCTCCAGCTCCAGCTCAAGCGCTCGCTCGGCGGCGGCCACGGCGTCGCCCACGCGGTCGCCGCGGGCCAGGGCATGGGCCAGGCGCGACCAGGCGGCCGCCGACTCCGGGGCAACGACGGTCGCCTGCTCGCA
>JAUMBN010000154.1:0-17864 GCA_032119675.1 Solirubrobacteraceae bacterium
CTCAGGCGGATAGACGCCGCTCTTGCCGCCGGGCCAGCCAGCGACTGAGCGCCCAGGCGGCGAGCACGCCGGCGGTGTCGATCAGGACGTCGCGCACCGAGCCGACCCGCCCGTCGACGAAAGACTGGTGGTACTCGTCGCTGATTGCGTAGACGATCGTGATGACGGCGGAGGCCAGCGGATAGCGGTGGTTCAGGGCGCGGTCCCACAGCCACCAAAGGGCGCCGTAGATCGCGAAGTGGACGAACTTGCGCCCGATCGCGTCGAGCGTCCCCAGGCCGGAGTTGAGGTCGGGCTGGGCGCTCAGGAAGAAGATCAGCCCCATGAGCGCCAGCGGCGGTCCGAACAGGGTGGTGGCACGGAGGATGCGGCGGGCGGTTGCCATAGGATCGGCACCGGAGGTTAGGGAGGGCAGATGATCTCGATTACGACCAAGTCCCCGTACGCGCTGGCCGCGCTCGTTGAGCTTGCGGGTGCCGGCGAGGATCCGGTACCGATCGGCGAGCTCGCTCGCCGCCGTGACATTCCCGCCCAGTTCCTAGAGCAGCTCTTTGCAACGCTGCGCCGTGCCGGGGTGGTCAAGAGCCAGCGCGGGGTCAAGGGCGGCTACCTCTTCGCCCGCAAGCCCGACGAGGTCACGGTTCTCGAGGTGGTCGAGATCCTCGACGGCCCGCTCGGCGCCGGCTCCGAGGGCGTCTTCGCCGATGCCTCAGCGGCAGCCCGCGAGGTGCTCGCTGCCTCCACCATCGCCGACGTCGCCGAGCGCGAGCGCGCCGGCGGTGCACAGATGTACTACATCTGAAGCCTGCAGCAGCTACCAAGATCCCTAGGATTCGGGAATGGCCCGAATTCCGACCGGAGTTTCAGAGCTTGTCGGCTCCACGCCGATGGTCGAGCTCACGCCGCTCCTTGATGAGGACGCCGCACCGGGCGTGAAGCTCTTCGGCAAGCTCGAGGCGTTCAACCCCGGCGGCTCGGTCAAGGACCGGATCGGCGTGTCGATGATCGAGGCGGCCGAGAAGGAAGGGCTGATCGAGCCCGGCCGCACCACCATCGTCGAGGCATCCTCCGGGAACACGGGGATCGCCCTGGCTTTCGTCTGTGCGGCCAGGGGCTACCCGCTGCGGGTCTTCCTGCCCCAGGGGATGAGCCGCGAACGCGAGGCGCTCCTTCGGATGTACGGGGCCCGGGTCGAGGTCGTGGAGTCGATGGGCGGGATGAACGAGGCGGTCGATGCCGCCCGGGCCATGGCCATGGACGACGACGTCTGGCTGCCCGACCAGTTCTCCAACCCCGCCAACCCGGAGGCGCATCGCACCGGTACGGGCCCGGAGATCCTCAAGGCGATGGGCGACAAGGTCGACATCTTCGTCGCCGGGGTTGGCACCGGCGGCACGATCACCGGTGCCGGGGAGGCGATCAAGGCGAATACCCCCGAGGCGAAGGTGATCGCCGTGGAGCCCGCCACCTCGGCCGTCCTCACCGGGGGGCCGCCTGGACCTCACAGGATCCAGGGCATGGGGGCCGGCTTCGTGCCCGGCGTGCTCAACCGGGACCTCCTCGACGAGGTGATCCCCGTCACCGACGAGGTCGCGATCTCCACGGCCCACCGCGCTGCCGCCCAGCTTGGCGTCCTGGCCGGGATGTCCTGCGGGGCGGCTATCGCCGGGGCGATCGAGGTCGCTTCACGGCCCGAGTCAAAAGGCGCCCGGATCGCGACGGTGCTTCCCGACTCGGGCGAGCGCTACATATCGGCGCCCTATTTCGCCCCGCCCGCCTGAGCGGCGGCCGCTAGCCTCAGCGCAGTGTTCGGGCTCAACACCCTCGCCCGCGTGGCCGGGGAGATCCGCCGCGACGTCTCGGCCGCTCACCAGCGCGACCCGGCGGCGCGCGGGGTCTCCAGCACGGAGATCCTCACCTCCTGGCCGGGCGTCCACGCTCTCCTGACCCATCGGGTGGCCCACGTCCTTCACGGCGCCGGGGTGCCCGTGGTGCCCCGCGCCATGGCGTACGGGAGCCGTGCGATCACCGGGATCGAAATCCACCCGGCCGCCCGGATCGGCCAGGGGCTCTTCATCGACCACGGTGCGGGAGTCGTCATCGGCGAGACCGCCGAGATCGGCGACGACGTGACCCTCTATCAGGGCGTCACGCTCGGTGGCACCGGCTTCGCCGCCGGTAAGCGCCACCCGACCGTCGGCGACGAGGTCGTCATCGGCGCCGGTGCCCGCCTGCTTGGGCCCATCGAGGTAGCGCAGGGGGCGAAGATCGGAGCCAACAGCGTGGTGATCAACGACGTGCCGGCCAACGCCACCGTCGTCGGTAACCCCGGCCATGTGGTGCGAATCGAGGGGCGTCGCCCCGAAGGCCCAGACGCCGACTGGATACACCTGCCCGACCCGGTCGCCGACGCCATCCGTGAGCTGAGCGACCGCATCGCCGACCTCGACTCCCGCGTGGCGAAGCTCGCCGGCGAGGAGGAGCCTGAGGCGACGGTCAGCCAGCTGCGCGAGGTCCGCGGGCCCAGCCCCGCCGGCGGCTGAGGCGCAGCAGGCTGCGGGCCGTGACCGGCCTGCGAATTACCTCCTGACCGGCCGCTCCCGCGCCTATTCTGGACGGGAGTGTCCGAGGCCCCCGCCACCACCCGCACCGAAGCGCTGCTCGCCGGCCTGAACGAGCCCCAGCAGGCTGCGGTGACCCACGAGGGCGGACCGCTGCTGGTGCTCGCCGGGGCAGGATCGGGAAAGACCCGCGTTCTCACCCACCGCCTGGCGTGGCTGGTTGAGACCGGGCGCGCCGGAGCCGGGGAGGTGCTGGCGATCACCTTCACCAACAAGGCCGCCGAGGAGATGCGCGGCCGCACCGAGCTGCTGCTCGGCCACTCGACGCGCGCGATGTGGGTGATGACCTTCCACTCGGCCTGTGCGCGGATCCTGCGCTCCGAGGCGCCGCGGCTGGGCTACACGCGCCAGTACACGATCTACGACCAGGCCGACAGCCGCCGGCTGATCAAGCAGACGCTCGACGAGCTGGGGATCGATCCCAAGCGCTTCACGCCGCGCGCCATCCAGGGGCAGATCTCCGACGCCAAGAACCGGCTGCGCTCGGCCTCCGACTACCGGGAGATGGTCGACGGCTACTTCGAGCAGACGGTCGCCGACGTCTACGAGGAGTACGAGAAGTCGCTTCACCGCATGAACGCGATGGACTTCGACGACCTGATCTTCCGGACCGTCGACGTGATGGAGGCCTTCCCCGAGGTCCGTGACCGCTACGCAAACTCCAGCTTCCGCCACGTCCTCGTCGACGAATACCAGGACACCAACCACGCCCAGTACCGCCTCCTGACCCTGGTCGCCGGAGATCACCGCAACCTCGCCGTAGTCGGCGACGACGCCCAGTCGGTCTACGGCTTCCGCGGTGCCGACATTCGCAACATCCTTGACTTCCAGGAGGACTTCCCCGACGCAACCGTCGTAAAGCTCGAGCAGAACTACCGTTCCACGCAGACCGTCCTCGACGCCGCGAACTCGATCATCGCCAACAACCGCGGCCAGATGCCCAAGACGCTCTGGACCGAGCTCGGGGAGGGCGACCCGATCGTCATCAAGGACCTCGACGACGAGCACGCCGAGGCCCGGTACGTGGCCGGCGAGATCGAGCGGCTCACCGACGAGGGGCTCTCGCGCTCGGAGATCGCGGTCTTTTACAGGACCAACGCCCAGTCCCGCGTGCTCGAGGACACCCTGGTGCGGCGCGACATCGGCTACCAGGTGATCGGCGGCACCCGCTTCTACGAGCGGGCCGAGATCAAGGACGCCATTGCCTACCTGACACTGCTGGCCAACCCCCAGGACGTCGTCAGCTTCCAGCGCGTGGTGAACACGCCCCGCCGGGGAATCGGGCAGACATCGCTCTCGAAGGTCCTGACCCACGCCAACGCAACCGGGGTGAGCGTCTGGGAGGCCGCTGCCTCTCCCGACACCGTTCCCGGACTGGGTGCCGCAGCGGTAAAGGCGCTGCGGCGGTTCATGGACACCATGGAGTCACTCCGTGAGCGCGCGAGCCAGGGCGTACCGGTCGGTGACCTGATGGAGGCCGTCATCCACGAGAGCGGCTACGTCGAGTGGCTCGAAAACGAGCGGACGATCGAGGCCCAGGGGAGGCTGGAGAACCTCGAGGAGCTCGTGGAGGTGGCTCGCGAGTTCGACGCCGTCGCCCAGGCCGAAGACGACAGCCTCGAGCTCTTCCTCCAGCAGATCTCGCTCGTCTCCGACGCCGACTCCCGCCAGGAGGACGAGAGCCTCGTGACGCTGATGACCCTCCACAACGCCAAGGGTCTGGAGTACCCGGTCGTCTTCATCATCGGCTGCGAGGACGGGATCTTCCCGCACTCGCGGGCAATCGAGGAAGGCTCGCTCGAGGAGGAGCGCCGCCTCTGTTATGTAGGCATCACGCGGGCGATGCGCAACCTCACGATGACGTGGGCGCGGCGGCGGGCCGTCTTCGGCGCACAGACCGCGGGCGTGCCGAGCCGCTTCCTGAACGAGCTGCCCGAATCGGCGGTGGAGCGGGACGAGTCGTTCGAGAGCTGGTCGGCACCCCAGGCCGAGGCGCGGCCGCGTCCCGGCGCCTGGGACGAGGCGCCCTCGGAGGCCACGCCCTCCTTCAGCCTCGGCGACGACGTCGTCCACGCCGCATTCGGCGAGGGTGTGGTGACCGCCGTGGAGCCGGGGGGAATAGTCGTCGTGCGGTTCGCCCAGGACGGCTCGGAACGCAAGCTGATGGGCCAGTACGCGCCGATCAGTAGGCGTGAGTAAGAATCGGGTCGTGGCGGCCCACCCCATAGACGGAGCAGCGCTCGCCGCCCGGGTGCGCGGGGAGGTGGCCGAACGGGCCGCGGTGTTCGCCGAGCGCCACGGGCGCCCGCCGGGGCTGGCGACGATCCTGGTGGGAGAAGATCCGGCCAGCGCGGTCTATGTCGGCGGCAAGCAGAAAGCCTGCAATGAGGTCGGGATCCAGGGCTTTGACCATCGGCTCGCCGCAGACGCGAGCGACGGGGAGGTCCGCGGGCTGATCGGGGAGCTCAATGCCGATCCCTCGGTCAGCGGGATCATCTGCCAGCTTCCGGTCCCGGACCACCTTGACGGAGTCGAGCTGACCGGCCTGGTCGACCCGGGCAAGGACGTCGACGGCCTCACCACCACCAGCGCCGGGCTGCTCGCCCTCGGGCGCCCGGGGCTGCGGCCCTGCACTCCCTCCGGCGTGATGCTGATGCTCGAAGAGGCCGGCGCACAGACCGCCGGCGCGGAGGCGGTCGTGATCGGCCGCTCCAACCTGTTCGGCAAGCCGATGGCCCAGATGCTGATCGACGCCGACGCCACCGTCACCGTCTGCCACTCGCGCACGCAGGACCTCGCCGGCGTCTGCCGCCGCGCCGACATCCTTATTGCCGCGGTCGGGCGGCCGCGCATGGTCGAGGCCGAGTGGGTCAAGCCCGGCGCCACCGTTATCGACGTCGGGATCAACCGCACCGACGAGGGGCTCTGCGGCGACGTCGACTTCGACGCGGTCAGCGAGATCGCCGGCGCGATCTCCCCGGTTCCCGGTGGCGTGGGGCCGATGACGATCGCCTGCCTGCTCTCCAACACCGTGACCGCCGCCGAATGGGCCGCGGGGGAGGGCTCATGAGGCGCCTGCGCGCCGCGGAGATCGTCGCCGGTGTCGGTGCCGTCGTCCTGCTGGCCTCGCTGCCGATGACCTGGTTCGACGTCGAAGCCGGGAGCCTGATGGCCACCGCGCTCGCCACCACCGGGTGGGCCGGCCTGGGGTGGGCGATGGTCGCCGCGCTCGTTCTCTGCGCCCTGCTGGCCCTGGGGCTCTGCCTGGCCATCGCCGCCGGCCGCTCCGACGCCCCCGGGCTGGTCGTGGGAATCGCGCTGGTCGTCGTCGCCGTTCCCACCCTGATGGCGCTGGTCATCGTCCTGCTGGCCCGGCCCGGGCTGGGCGTCGGCCTGCCACGAGGCGCCGTCGGGCTCGCTCCTGCCGCGTGGGCCGGGGCGGTCGCGATAGCCGCGATCGCCGCCGGCTCGGTCGCCTCCCTGCACAACGAGCGCACCAGCGGCGCCGGCCGCCGCTACACGCCGCCGGCGCCCCGCCCCGCTCCGTAGACTCAGCGGCCGATGATCGACCGCGATGAGCTACTTCACGTTGCGCTGCTCGCACGCCTTCAGGTGCCCGAAGACGAGGTCGAGGAGACCGCCGCGCAGCTCTCGACGATCCTCGACCACATAGCCCGGATCGATGAGCTCGACCTCGAGGGCGTCGAGCCAACCGCCCACGTGGTCGATATCGACGACGCCCTGCGCCCCGACGAACCTACCGAGCCGCTGCCCCGCGAAACCGTCCTGGAGCCCGCGCCGGCAGTCCAGGATGACGGCTTCCTCGTGCCCAGCCCGCAGGCCCAGGCATGAGTGACCTCGGCGAGCTGACCGCCGTCCAGGCTGCCGAGGCGGTCGCCGCCGGCGACCTCGACCCCGTCGAGCTGGCCGCCCACTACCACCAGGCTGCCTCCGTCGACGACCTCAACGCCTTCACCTGGACGCCGGATGAGCCCCCGGCGCCGGGGGAGGGACCGATCGGCGGGCTGCCGGTGGCGGTGAAGGACCTCTTCTGCACGGAAGGGATCCCCAGCCAGTCCGGCTCGAGGATCCTCGAGGGCTACCGGCCGCCCTACACCGCGACCGTCGTGGGCAACCTCCAGCAGGCCGGCGCCTCTATCCAGGGGAAGACCAACCAGGACGAGTTCGCGATGGGCTCCTCCAACGAGAACTCCGCCTACGGGCCGGTACTCAACCCGTGGGACCGCACGCGGGTGCCGGGCGGATCCTCCGGGGGCAGCGCCGCCGCGGTCGCCGCCGGCTCGGCGCTCTGGGCGCTTGGAACCGACACCGGCGGCTCGATCCGCCAGCCGGCCGCACTCTGCGGGATCGTCGGCCTCAAGCCCACCTACGGCGCGGTCTCGCGCTACGGGATGATCGCCTTCGCCTCCTCGCTCGACCAGGCGGGGCCCCTCACCCGTGACGTGCGCGACGCGGCGCTCTGCCTGCGCCACATGGCCGGGCGCGACCGGGCCGACGCCACCTCGGTCGGCCTGCCCGAGGAGATCGAGCTGCCGGACGCCGAGCGGCTCGACGGCATCCGCCTGGCCGTGCCCGAGGAGTTCGCCGGGGGGGAGGGGATCGAGCCGGGCGTGCTCGAGGCCTTCGAAGCCTCGCTGGAGAAGGCGAAGGAGCTCGGCGCGACGGTCGAGAGCTGCTCGCTGCCGACCGCGCCCTACGCGCTCAGCGCCTACTACGTCCTCGCCCCGGCCGAGGCTTCCTCGAACCTCGCCCGCTACGACGGCGTTCGGTACGGGATGCGGGTGGACGAGGACGCGCTGGTGCCGATGTACACGCACACCCGTCACGACGGCTTCGGCCCCGAGGTGCGCCGGCGGATCCTGATCGGGACCTACGCGCTCTCCAGCGGCTACTACGACGCCTACTACGGCCGCGCGCAGCGGGTGCGCACGCTCGTGGCCCGCGAGCTCGACAGCGTCTTCGTCCAGGCCGACTTCATCGTCACGCCGACCAGCCCCAACGTCGCCTTCGAGCTGGGCTCCAAGACCGCCGACCCGCTGGCGATGTACCTCAACGACCTCTGCACCGTCCCGTTCTCCCTCGCGGGCGTGCCGGCGATCTCGATTCCCGCCGGACTGAGCGAAGGGCTGCCGGTCGGCCTGCAGATCGCCGGGCCGGCCTTCAGCGAGAACCGGATCCTCCAGGCCGCCCACGCCATGGAGAAGGCGATCGGCTTCGACCAGTCCCCGGCCCGGACGGCCGCCTGATGGCAGACCTGGAACCGGTGATCGGGCTGGAGATCCACGTCCAGCTGCGCACGAACACCAAGATGTTCTGCGGCTGTCCGACCGAGTTCGGCGCCCCGCCCAACACGCTTACCTGCCCGGTCTGCCTCGGGCTGCCCGGGGCCCTGCCGGTCGCCAACGCCGAGGCGATCCACTACGGCCTGATGATCGGGATGGCGCTGGGCTCCGAGCTGGCGCCCCGCTCGATCTTCCACCGCAAGAACTACTTCTACCCCGACCTTGCCAAGGGCTACCAGATCAGCCAGTACGACCAGCCCCTCTGCCGGGGCGGCCGGCTGGGGGAGGTGGAAATCCACCGCGTCCACCTCGAGGACGACGCCGCCAAGCTCAACCACGCCGGGGCCAGCGGCCGGATCCATGGCGCCGACGCCTCGGTGGTCGACTTCAACCGCGGCGGCACCCCGCTCGCCGAGATCGTCACCGAGCCCTCGCTCCACTCGGCCCGCCAGGCCGCAGAGTGGCTGCGGCTCCTGCGCACGACGCTGCGCCAGCTCGGCGTGAGCGACGTGAACATGGAGGAGGGCTCTCTGCGCTGCGACGCCAACATCTCGCTGCGCCCGGCGGGGAGCAGCGAGCTCGGCACCAAGACCGAGCTCAAGAACATGAACTCCTTCCGCTTCATCGAGCGCGGGATCGACGCCGAGATCGCCCGTCAGGCCGCCCTGATCGAGGCGGGAGAGCCGGTGCTGCAGGAGACGCTCCACTTCGACCCGCGCAGCGGCTCGCTGACCTCGCTTCGCTCCAAGGAGGAGGCGCACGACTACCGCTACTTCCCCGAGCCCGACCTCGCTCCGGTCGTGATCACCGACGAGATGCTGGACCGCGCCCGCCAGGCATTGCCCGAGCTCCCGGTAGAGCGCGAGCAGCGGCTCCTGGGCCTCGGGCTCAATGCCGAGAGCGCCCGGATGCTCTCCTGGCACGGCGAGACGGGTGCCTTCTTCGACGAGGCGCTCGAGGCCGACGCCGGCGCCTCGCCGCAGGCGCTCGCCAACTGGACCACCGAGCTCGCGGGCCGGCTCGACGGCGACGACCCGGCCGGGTCGAAGGTCACCCCGCAGGCGCTCGCCTCGCTGGCGGCGATGGTGGACGGGGGCACGGTCACTCAGGGAGCCGGCAAGCAGGTCCTCGAGAAGCTCGTTGCCGATGGGGGAGAGCCGGAGGCGATCGTCGCCGAGGAGGATCTCGAGGCGGTCGGCGGGGCCGACGAGCTCGCGCCGGTCGTGAAGGCGGCGCTGGAGGCCAACCCCGACGTCGCCGAGAAGCTGAGGGGCGGGGACATGAAGCCGATCGGCGTGATCGTCGGCTACGTGATGAAGGAGACCCGTGGCCGGGCCGACGGGGGAGAGGTGACGGCGCTGGTTCGCAGCGAGCTTGGCCTGGGCTGAGCCGGCACCGCGGCAGCCCCGTCGCGGCCTAGACTCGCCCCGTGGCGGGATCGGCCTACATCTTCATCGCCCTCTGCTTCGCCCTGGCCGGCGGGATCGTCGGAAAGGTCAAGGGCAACTCGTTCTGGCTCTGGTTCCTGATCAGCGGGCTGGTGCCGGTCTTCGGGCTGCTGGCGGCGATCTTCATCCGCAGCGAAAAGCTCGAAGACCGGATGGAATGCCCGACCTGCGGGAACGTCGTGCCGGTCACCAATACGATCTGCACCCGCTGCGGCACCGAGCTCTACCTGCCCCCGGACGAGGAGCTGATCCCGCCGGAGGCTCTCACCCCCGCGCGTCGAAAGGGCTAGGTAGCGCCTTTCGGCCACGCCCTTGCAGGGCGGCCGAGGGCCCAAAATCGCTGTTAGAATCGACGTTTCGGCGGCCTCAGGTGGCTGCCGCATACCCGAAAACGACCAGACCCCGGAAGGAGGCCGAAACAGATGCGAGCCGTCGATGCGCTCATGAAATGCCTGAAGGCTGAGGACGTCGACGTCGTATTCGGCTACCCGGGCGGCGCAAACCTCCCCACCTACGACGCCCTCGCAGACGGCGGTATGCGCCACATTCTCGTCCGCCACGAGGCCGGCGGTGGCCACGCCGCCGAGGGTTATGCGAAGGCCACCGGCAAGACCGGCGTCTGCTTTGGCACCTCGGGCCCCGGCGCCACCAACCTGGTCACCACGATCGTCGACGCGATGATGGACTCGGTCCCCGTCGTCTTCATCACCGGCCAGGTCCGCACCGACCTGATCGGCACCGACGGCTTCCAGGAGGCCGACACGCTCGGCATCACCATCCCTGCGGTCAAGCACTCTTTCATGGTCACCGACGCCGACGGGCTGCCGTCCCGCATCCACGAGGCCTTCCACATCGCCGGAAGTGGCCGGCCCGGCCCGGTCGTGGTCGACATCCCGGTCGACGTCTCGCGCGAGGAGATCGACTACCAGCCGGTCTCCGAAATCAGCCTTCCCGGCTACAGCCCGGTCACTGAAGGCAACGCCAAGCAGATCCGCCAAGCGGCCAAGGCGCTGGCCAGCGCCCGCAGGCCGGTGCTCTACGTCGGCGGCGGCGTTATCAACGGCAACGCCTCCGAGGAGCTGCGCGCCCTCGCCGCGAGCGACCGCTTCCCGGTCACCTGCACGCTGATGGCGCTCGGGGCCTACCCGGGCAGCGGCGACCAGTGGCTGGGGATGCTCGGCATGCACGGGACCCGGGCCGCGAACTACTCGATGGACGAGGCCGACCTGATCTGCGCGATCGGGGCCCGCTTCGACGACCGGATCACCGGCAAGCTCGACGAGTTCGCGCCGAACGCCAAGTTCATTCACATCGACATCGACCCGGCCGAGATCTCCAAGAACGTTCCCGCGCACATCCCGATCGTCGGCGACGCGAAGTCGATCCTTCCCGCGCTCACCAGGGAGTACAGGGCGCTCGACCCCGACACGTCGCGGCTCGACCCGTGGCTGGAGAGGATCGAGGGGTGGAAGGAGAAGTACCCGCTCGGCTACGAGGACAGCACCGACAACGAGATCAAGCCTCAGTACATGATCGAGGCGCTTTACGAGGCCACCGGCGGCGAGGCGATCGTCACCTCCGACGTCGGCCAGCACCAGATGTGGGTCGCGCAGTACTACCACTTCCCCGAGCCGCGCCGGTGGATCAACTCCGGCGGCCTGGGAACGATGGGCTTCGGCCTGCCGGCGGCGATCGGCGCCAAGGTCGGCTGCCCGGACCGCGAGGTCGTCTGCGTCACCGGCGACGGCTCGATCCAGATGAACGTCCAGGAGCTCGCGACCTGCGTCACCGAGGGGATCGACGTGAAGATCTTCATCATGAACAACGGCTCGCTGGGCATGGTTCGCCAGTGGCAGGAGCTCTTCTGGGACGAGAACTACTCGCACGTCCACTTCAGCGAGTCGCCCGACTTCGTCAAGCTCGCCGAGGCCTACGGCATGAAGGCCTTCCAGATGACCGATAAGACGACGCTGGTCGATGAGATGAAGGCCGCCCTGGCCACTCCCGGGCCGGTGCTCTGCGACGTCCGGGTCACCCCCGGAGAGAACGTCTACCCGATGATCGCGCCCGGCATGCCGGCCCGCGAGATGGTGGGGTGAGCGCGATGGCCGATTCCTCAGAACAGCTGTTGAGCCTCGAGGAGCTCGAGGCGAGCGCCGGCGTACGGACCGGGCGCAAGCACACGCTCTCGATCCTGGTCGAGAACAAGCCGGGCGTCCTGACCCGCATCGCCGGGCTCTTCGCACGGCGCGGCTTCAATATTGACACGCTCTCGGTCGGGCCGACCGACGATGACCGCTTCTCGCGGATAACCCTCACCGTCGACGGCGCCGTCCACCCGATCGACCAGGTCACCAAGCAGCTCCACAAGCTCGTCAACGTCCTGAAGATCAGGGACCTCGAGCCCGAGGAGAGCGTCGCCCGCGAGCTGGCGCTCTTCAAGGTCTCTGTCGACGGCAGCCAGCGCGGCGAGGCGATGCAGATCTGCAGCATCTTCCGGGGCCGGGTGGTAGACGTCGACCGCCGTTCGCTGATCTTCGAGATCACCGGCACCAACGAGAAGATCGAGGCCTTCGAGCAGATGCTGCGCCCGCTCGGAATGGTCGAGATGATGCGCACCGGCGAGATCGCCATAGCGCGCGGCCGCGCCGAAACCTGATCTGTCGCCGGTCCGAAAGGCCGGTCCCGTCCGTATAACCCACACGATGACCCTGAGCGGGACGATCACCCCCGACCCGTTTGCCCTCTCCGGAGAGGACGAGCAGCGGCTGCTCTCGCGCCTGGAAGAGGCCGCCTCGCGCGCTCGGCGCCACGGGCGCACCGTCCTGGGCGCCATCACCGTCACCCTCGACGCCGGCGTCGACCCCGCAGAGGTCGTCATCGCCTCGCGCGAGGGCGGCGAGCCCTGGTTCTGCTGCGAGCAGCCCGAGCGCGAGCGTGCCGCGCTGGCGACGCTCGGCTCTGTCGTCACGCTCGAGGCTTCCGGGCCGGGACGCTTCGACGAGGTGGCCGGGATGTGGCGCGTGCTGGCCCGCGATGCCGCCTGTGACGCCCCGCACGGCCCCGCCGACTCCGGCCCGCTGGCCGTGGGCGGCTTCGCCTTCGCCGACGAGGGCGGCAGCTCCCCGCACTGGGCCGGCTTCGCACCGGCCTCCCTCCACGTGCCCGAGGTGTTCGTCTCGCGCCGAGGCGACGAGGTGCTTCTCACCCTTTGCGCCGCCGTCACGCCCGGGGACGACCCGCAGGATCTGGCCACGCTCCTGGCCGCGCGTGCGGCCCGGCTCTCCAGCCGGGCGCTGCCGCTAGTCGACCCCGACCCGGCGGTGCGCGCCCGCGTGACCGGGGCGATGCCGCCCGAGCACTATGAGGACGCCGTCGCCCGCGCCGTGGAGCGGATCC
The DNA here is from genome assembly GCA_032119675.1 of Solirubrobacteraceae bacterium. GTDB lineage: Bacteria > Actinomycetota > Thermoleophilia > Solirubrobacterales > Solirubrobacteraceae > F1-60-MAGs163. The sequence goes on from JAUMBN010000154.1 coordinate 12,772, forward strand.
GCGCCGGCGAGCTCGAGAAGCTCGTGCTGGCCCGCGAGGTGCAGGTGCACGCCTCCCAGCCCCACGACGCGCCCGCCATCTTCGGACTATTGCGCGAGGCGTTCACCGGCTGCCACGTGATCGCGGTCGGTCGCGGCGAGAAGACCTTCCTGGCGGCCAGCCCCGAGCTGCTGGTGCGCCGGCAGGGCGTGCGGGCGTCGACGCTGGCACTCGCCGGCTCGGTCGGGCGCAGCTCCGACCCGGCCACCGACGCCCACCTCGGCGAGCAGCTGATGCGCTCGGAGAAGGATCGCGAGGAGCAGGCGATCGTTACCCGGCGAATAGTCCGCACCCTCTCTCCGCGCAGCGTCTGGGTCACGGCACCCGAAGAGCCGGTGCTGGCCCGCGTGGCCAACATCCAGCACCTGGCGACGCCGATCCGCGCCCAGCTGCGCGAGCCGGTCTCGGCGATCGAGCTGGCCGGCCTTCTTCACCCGACCCCGGCCGTGGGCGGCGAGCCGCGCGAGGTGGCCACGCCCCTGATCCCCGCGCTCGAAGGGCTCGACCGCGGCTGGTACGCCGGCCCTGTCGGCTGGACCGACGTCAACGAGGACGGCGAGTTCTGTGTCGCCCTGCGCTGCTCACTGCTCGACGGGAACGTCGCGCGCTGCTACGCCGGCGTTGGCGTGGTTCGTGACTCGAACCCTGCGGCCGAGCTGGCGGAGACCGAGGTCAAGCTCCAGGCCCTGCTGCCGGTCCTGGCGACCTAGGCGCTAGGCCGCCAGCGCGGCGGCGACCGCCTGCGTGACTGCGGTACGCGCCTCGAACGATGCGGCGCGGTCGGTCTTCACGTGGACCAGCTGCGTGCCGGAGCTCTCCATCCCGTGGGTTACGGCGGCCCCGAGCTCCTCGACGCTCCCCGGCTCGAGCAGGTGCAGGCCGAACGCCTCGGCGATTCCGGGAACGTTGAGCCCGGTGGGGGTGAGGACGTGCTGCTCGTAGAGGTCGATCTCGCCGGAGATGGCCAGCGCGTCGAAGATCCCGCCGCCGTCGTTGTCGACGAGCACGATCGTCAGCGGTGCCCCGAGCCGGCGGGCGGCCAGCAGCGAGCCGACATCGTGGGCGAAAGCGACGTCGCCGGTCAGGAGCACCACCGGGCCTTCCGAGCCGGCCGAGAGGCCGTAGGCGGTGGCGATCGTCCCGTCGATTCCGTTCGCGCCCCGGTTGGAGAGGATGCGCGGCGGGTTTTCGCGCCGCGGGAAGAAGTTCTCGACGTCGCGGACCGGGAGCGAGGAGGCCACCAGCAGGGTCGCGTCCTCCGGAAGGAGCCGGCCGAGTTCGAGGGTGATCCGCGGCTCGGTGAGCGAGTCTGCGAGCCTCGCATCGACGGCGGCAGCAGCGCGGTCGTCGGCCGAGCGCCAGCCGCCCAGCCAGTCCCCGGCGCCATGGCCGCCGGCAGCGCCGAGCGCCTCGAGCGTCGCGGCGGGCGGGGCGTCCACGACGAGGTCGGCCGATGCGCCCGGATCCTGCCAGGCACCGTGCGGATCGATCAGAACGGTGACCGCGTCGAGGCCGCCGAGCCACGCCCGCAGCCGCTTTGAGGTCGGCAGATCCCCGACCCGGAGCACCGCCGCCGGTCGGGCGGCAGCGGCAAAGGCCCGGGAGCCGAGGAGCGCGTCGTAGTGGGCGACGGCGCCCTCGCCGGTGCGCAGGCCGCTAAGGGCGTCGGCGAGCACCGGCCAGCCGCTGGCCTGCGAGAACGCCTCGGCGGCCCGGGCGAGCCGCTCTCGGTCTTCATCTTCGATCCGTCCGGCCACGACGACGCCCTGGGCGGCCGTGGTGACCACCGGGGAGATCACCTCGGCGGCGCGCTCGCCCGACGGCGGGACGCCCACCCGCGCAGTCCACGGCCTCCCGTCGGGGCGCCCGGCCGTCTCTTCGGTCTCCGGGGGCAGCTCACCTTCAGGAACCAGCGGTTCGCGAAACGGGAAGTTCAGGTGGACCGGGCCAGGCCGTGGGCCGAGCGATGTCCAGGCGGCGCGGCAGGCCAGCTCGCGCAGCCAGCGTGTAGTCGCCGCGTCGGCCCGGTCGACGCCGACCTCGACGAACATCGAGACCGCGTCGCCGTAGAGCTTGACCTGGTCGATCGCCTGGCCGGCGCCGACGTCACGGAGCTCCGGGGGGCGGTCGGCGGTGCAGACGATCATCGGCACCCGCGCCTCCCGCGCCTCGATCACCGCCGGCAGGTAGTTGGCCGCCGCCGTCCCCGAGGTGCACACCAGCACCGCGGGGCGGCCGGTCGCCTTGGCGAGTCCCAGGGCGAAGAACCCGGCGCTGCGCTCATCGACCTGCGAGAAGACCGGGAAGCCCCCGTCACGGCCCAGGGCGAGCAGCAGGGGGGTGGAACGCGAGCCGGGCGAGGTGACCGCGCCGGCGACACCGCAGCGGCCCAGTTCCTGCGCGAAGGCGCGCATCAGGACGTGGCTGTCGTTCCCGGAGGTCATGATCGCTGGTGATGTCGGGTACGGATCTGCTGCTTCACGGGTTCGCCGGGACCGGGCGGTCCTGGGATGCGGTTATCCAAGCAGCAGGCGACCCGCAGTGGCGGCCGAACGCGCCCGACCTTCCGGGCCACGGGAATGCCGACGGCGCTCCGGCGGGCGGGATCCCCGGGATCGCGGCATCCCTGGCCGACGCGTACCGGCCGACCGGGACGCTGGCCGGTTACTCGATGGGCGGGCGGATCACCCTCCAGATGGCGCTCGACCACCCCGGCTGCGCGGAGTGGCTCGTCCTCGTCTCGATGAGCCCGGGGATCGAGGACCCCGGCGAGCGCGCGCGTCGCAGAGAGGCCGATGACGAGCTGGCCGCCCGTTTCGAGCAGATGGCCCCGGAGGAGGTGGCCGACCTGTGGCTCTCCAGGCCGCTCTTCGCCGCCGACCCGCAGGATGCCCAGGAGCTGGCCCGGGAGCAGATCCTCGCCTGCGAGCCGGAGGGTCTCGCGCGGGCCCTCCGCGCGCTCGGGCCGGGGGAGATGGAGCCGCTCTGGGACCGCCTGCCGGAGCTTGAGCTGCCGGTGACCATCGTGGCCGGAGAGCGCGACGTTCGCTACCGGGAGATGGCGGAGCGGATGGCCGCGCTCATTCCCGGCGCCGAAGTCGTCGTCATTCCCGGCGCCGGCCACGCCCTGCCGCGCGAGGCGCCCGGGGAGCTGGCGGCGCTGCTCGCCCCGGCTGCCGGCTAGCAAGGCGTCAGCCCGGCGGCGGCGCGACGCCCAGCCCCGGCCCCGTGGGGACGGCGATGGCCCCGCCCTCGGGGGCGAGGATTCCCGGGTCCAGGCCGGGGAAGCGGTCGAGCGTGGCCAGGCCGCACGGGAGGGCGATGCCGAGCGCCGCGGCGCAGTGGACCGCGGCGGCGATACCGAGCGGCCCGTCGAGGGTTGAGGCGACGTAGACCAGTGCCCCGCCCGAGCGCGCCAGCTCGGCCTGGGCCAGGAGCGAGGCGATCCCGCCGGCGGCGGAGACCTTCAGGCAGACCGCGTCGGCCACGTCGCCGCCCAGCGCACCGGGCTCCGAGGCGGTCTCGTCGGCGGCTATCGGCAGGCTGACGCGGCCGCGCAGGTCGCGGAGCTGCTCGATGCCGTGGACCGGCTCCTCGGCGAGCTCGATACCCGCCGAAGCCATGGCGTTCAGTTCCCTCACCGCCTCCGTGACGCTCCAGGCGCCGTTGGCGTCCACCCGGATCGCCGGCCCGTCGCCGATCGCATCGCGCACCGCCCTCACCCGCTCGATCCCGGCCGGGTCGCCGACCTTTACCTTCACGCAGCCGAATCCGGCCTCCACCGCCTCGCGGGCCCGGGCCGCGCAGTCGGCGGGGGCGCCGGCGCCGACGACGGCGTTCACCTCGACCTGCCGGGGGCGCCGGTCGGTGAGGAGCTCGAGTACCGGCCGTCCTTCGCGCCTTCCGGCCAGGTCCCACATCGCCAGGTCGACCGCGGCGAGGGCCTGGGGCAGCTCACTGCCCTGGCGGGCGGCCTCGAGCACCTGCGGCCCGCTGGTGCCCGGGTGGCAGGCCTCCAGAGCCTCTACCTGGCGCTCCAGCGCGTCCAGGCACTCCCGCGCCGAGACGCCGTCGTAGGGCTCGAGCGGCGCGGCCTCTCCCCAGCCGAAGTTGCCCTCGTCGTCCTCGAGCCTGAGCAGGAAGAGCTCGCGCTCGGAAAGCGTCCCGTTGGCCGTCTCCAGCGCCGGCTCGATCGAGAGCCGGCGACGTTCGATCACCGCCCTCATCTCAACCGGTCAGGACGCCGGCGCTCAGCAGCACGCAGAAGGCGAACTCGAGCATTCCCGTTCGGGCGAGAGCCTCGTTAAGCGTCGGGCCGTCGCTGTGGGTGGAGACGGTGCGCACCAGCGGAATGGCGATGGGCAGCGTCAGCAGGATCAGCAACACCCACGGGCCAAGCGAGCCGAAGAGCCAGGGCACGAGCGCCGTCGCGTAGGCCAGCGCGACCATCGCCGTGAAGAGGTGGCGGGTCCGCTCGCGCCCGAGCCGGACGGCGAGAGTCCGCTTGCCGGCCTGGCGGTCGGTGTCGAGGTCGCGGACGTTGTTGACGACGAGGATCGCCGAGGCCAGCAGCCCCACCGGAACCGCAAGCGCGAAGGCCTCCCATTCGAGCGAGAGGCGCTGCACGTAGTAGGAGCCGGTGACCGCGACCAGCCCGAAGAAGGTGAAGACGAATACCTCGCCCAGGCCCTCGTAGCCATAGGGGCGCGGCCCCCCGGTGTAGAGGACGCCGGCGAGGATCGAGGCGGCTCCGATCAGCAGCAGTACCGGCCCGGCCACGGCGATCAGGTAGATCCCGAAGAGGACGGCGAGCCCGAAGCTGGCGTAGGTGGCAATCAGCACCTGGCGCGGCGGGACCAGCCCCCCGGCGGTGACGCGCACCGGCCCGAGCCGCTCCTCCGTGTCGGCGCCGCGCCGCGCGTCGGAATAGTCGTTGGAGAGGTTGGTGCCGACCTGGATGAAGAGGGCCCCGAGCAGCGCGGCGGCGAAGGCCAGCCAGTCGAGCGAACCTTCCGACCACGCCAGCGCGGTGCCGACCAGCACCGGCGCCACCG
>JAUMBN010000155.1:0-2511 GCA_032119675.1 Solirubrobacteraceae bacterium
CACAGAACCTTTAGGGAGCCTTCAGCCTCGCCGACCAATATGGCTATTGCGAACTTCGGTTCGCATGTGCACCTCCTCCCAGAACGCACCGACCGGCCCGCCCAGTGCGGGTCGGTCTAGTTCTGGGGGCGCTCTTCGGCCCTGGAGGCCGAGGCGCCGCTGGCGAGCGGGCGTATCCGCACGGCCGTGACCCGGTTCTCGCGTACCGAGTCGACCCGCAGCGAGTACCCGTCGATGTTGATCACGTCGCCGCGCCGGGGAAGGCGGCCTAGCTCGGAGAAGACGAGCCCGCCGACCGAGTTGTAGGCCTCGTTGTCGTCAGGGAGCTCGATCCCGTAATCGGGGAGGTCGGACAGGGCGACGTGACCGCGCACGTACCACTCGCCGGTGGCCAGCCGGCGGATCGCTCCGGCGGCGGGGTCGGTCTCATCGTCGATCTCCCCGACGACCTCCTCGACCACGTCCTCGACGGTCACCACGCCGGTCGGGCGCCCGTACTCGTCGACGATCACCGCGAGGGTCGTGCGCTCGCGCTGCAGGTCGGCGAGAAGGTCGTCCAGAGGCTTGGTCTCCGGAAGGATCAGCGCCGGCTTTACCAGTCCCTTGAGGTCGGCCTGCGGGCCTCGTTGCATGTACTGGCGGATCAGGGAGTTGGCGTGGACGGTGCCCAGGACGTTGTCGGGGTTGTCCTTCTCGAGGACGACGAGCCTGGTGTGGCCCGAGTCGACGCAGCGGCGCAGCGCACTCTCGACATCGTCGGTGTCCTCTACGGTCACCACGGCCGGGATCGGCGTCATCACCTGGCGGGCCTCCTGCTCGTGGAGGTGGAAGACGCCCTCGAGCATGTCGGCCTCGTTCTCGTCGAGGGTGCCGCCGGTCTCGGCCTGGGTGATCAGGAGCTTGATGTCGTCGGGTGTGCCGCCTTCGTCGAGGCGCTGGGAGGGGTCGATCCGCAGCACGCGCAGGATCACGTTGGCGCTGCCGCTCAGGAGGGCGATAAACGGCCGCAGGACCAGCTCGAAGATCCCCAGGGGGCCGGAGCTGAACCGCGCCACTCGCTCGGCATGGACGATGGCGAAGACCTTCGGCACCAGCTCCGAGCCCACGACGGTGACCGCTGTGACGACCAGGTAGGCGAGGGCGATGGAGATGACGACCCCTGCCGTTTCGGACGGCTCGACGCCGAAGATGTCCTCGATCAGGCTGGCCACCGCCGGCTCGCCCAGGAACCCGAGGCCCAGAGAGGCGAGGGTCACCCCCAGCTGGCATGCCGACAGGTAGCGGGTCAGCTCCTCGCGCTGGCGCAGCGCGCGGCGGGCCGAGCGGGCGCCGCGGCCGCCCTCGTCAACGACCGCCTGCAGGCGCCCGATATTGGCCCGCACCAGGGCGAACTCGGCGGCCACGAAGAATGCGTTGATGGCCAGGAGCGCGATGACGGCGAGAATCAGCAGGGCGGTCATCGCCGGCAGCCCCTGGCGGTGCTACTTCGGGGAAGGTCGTCGGGCACTTGGTGGCTGCTGATGCTATCGGCGCTGCGGGCGGCAGGCCAGCGCTCAGGCGAGCTCGTCGATCTGCCGCGCCAGCTTGATGTCGGCGTCGGTAACGCCGCCCTCGCTATGCGTCCAGCAGGTTACGCGCACCTTGTTCCACTCGTGAACGAGGATGTCGGGGTGGTGGTTTGCCACCTCGGCCAGCCCGGCCACGCGGTTTACGTACTGGATCGCCTCCTCGAAGTCGGAGAACTGCTGGTGCAGGACGATCGTCTCGCCCTCCTGGGTCCAGTCGGTGCTCTCCAGTTCGGAGCGGACGAAGTCGGAATCGAGCTTGGCCATGGCGCGAGTGTACGGCTCTCTACGATTCCGGCGTGCGCATCGTCAGCCTCGTGCCCCACGCCACGGAGATCTGCTTCGCGCTGGGACTCGGCGACCAGGTCGTCGGCGTGACCCACGAGTGCGACTGGCCGCCGGAGGCCTCCCAGGCCACGCCGGTCACCGCCGACCTGCTCCCCCAGGGCCTGGACAGCGCCGCAATCGACGCGGCCGTGCGGGAGAAGACCTCCGGCGGCGAGGCGATCTACTCGCTCGACGCCGCCGCGCTGAAGGAGCTCGAACCGGACCTCATCATCACCCAGGCGCTCTGCCCGGTCTGCGCGGTCGGTTACGACGACGTGGCCGCGGTAGCCGCGGAGATGGACGATCCGCCCAAGCTGATCTCGCTCGACCCGCACACCTTCGGGGAGACAATGGCCGACATCCGCACCGTCGCCCAGGCCACCGGCACCGAGCGCGCCGCCCTGGCGCTTGTCGCCGGCCAGCGCGAGAGGGCCGATGCGGTGGTCGCCGCGGTCGCCGACGAGCCGATCGTGCGCACGGTGGCGATCGAGTGGCTCGACCCCGTCTTCGTGGCCGGCCACTGGACCCCCCAGCTGATCGAGATGGCCGGCGGCGACGACCCGCTCGGGCTCCCGGGCGAGCCCTCCCCGCAGCTGGACTGGGAGACGGTCGCGGCTGC
>JAUMBN010000156.1:0-3462 GCA_032119675.1 Solirubrobacteraceae bacterium
TCGACACGTGCTCCGGTGAGAAGAGCGTGGGGATGACGCCGTCGGCAATCTCGCCGGCGAGCTGTGTGTTCTTCGGGCCGATGGCGGCGATGAAGATCGGGATCTCGTCCTGGACCGTGCCGATCGTCAGCTTGAGTGCCTTCCCGGGGCCGTCGGGAAGGGGGAGCTCGAGGGTCTCGCCGTCGTACTCGACGCGCTCCCGAGCGAGTGCCTGGCGAAGGACGGCCACATAGTCACGCGTTCTCGCCAGCTGCTTGGCAAAGCGGACACCGTGCCAGCCTTCCGACACCTGGGGTCCCGACGATCCGATCCCGAGGATCATCCGGCCGTCGGAGAGCTGGTCGATCGTGGCGGCGGTCATGGCGGTCATCGCCGCCGAGCGGCCCGGCATCTGGAAGATCGCCGAACCGAGGCGGATCTTCTCCGTCTGGGCGGCCAGCCAGCCCAGAATCGTTGCCGCGTCGGAGCCGTAGGCCTCGGCGGTCCAGACCGAGTCGTAACCCAGCCTTTCGGCCTCCTGCACGATCGAAAGCTGGTCCTCGCTGGTGAGGCCAAGACCCCAGTAGCCGAGATGTGTCCCGAGCTTCATCAGGAATCCGTGATCCCGGAAATCTGGAAGCCCCCCGGCTGCTCGAACTGGATCTCCGGGATCATGCATCCGGTGCTGACCGACAGCAGGTAACGCACCGCGCCGGCGATGTCCTCGGGACGGATCATCTTCTCCGCCGGAACATGGTCCTTGACAAAGTCGGTCATCGGCGTGTCGACGAAGCCGGGGCAAAGGGCCGTGTTGCGGATCCCGGCCGAGCCAAGCTCCTTGTTCATGGCCTGCGTAAACCCGATGACACCGTGCTTCGTGGCGGAGTAGACCGAGAGGAAGGCTTCGCCACGGATCCCGGAGATCGATGACAGGTTGACCACCAGCGCCTCGCGGTGCTCCTCGGCCGCCGTCCTGAGCATCGGCAGGCACTCGCGGTAGAAGAGGAAAATTGAGCGGAGGTTGACGTCGAGCTGCATGTCGACCCTCTTGGTCGTGAGGTTGTCCGCGAGCTCCCCGAAGCCCACCCCGGCGTTGTTGATGAGGACGTCGAGGCGACCAAAGCGCTCCCCGTGGGCTCGCACCACTTCGATCACGGCCTCTTCGCTGCCCACGTCGGCGGCTACCGCCTGGAGCTCGATCCCCTCGGCCCGGAGGCCCTCGGCCGCCTGCTCGAGCTTCTCGGCCCGGCGGCCGACCACGGTGAGCTCGTAGCCTTCCTCGCCGAGCATGCGCGCGATGGCAAGCCCTATCCCGCTCGAAGCCCCGGTAACCAGTGCTGCCCTTGCCGCCATCGTTCCTCCCCGAAGATCACTTGACCTCCGTATTCGATCACAGTGGGCACGGTGGTGGCGGCCCGGCTCCCCGGCGCGGTCCGGTGCCTAGACTGCTGGTCGTGAGGCCGCTTTCCTTTCTGATTGCCGTTGCAGCCGTCGGCGTGGTCGCGGGTTGTGGCTCCTCGGGCGATGAGGCCTCGACCGCTCCGGCGGGCACCGTCGCCAACTCCACCTCGGCCTCCGCGGAGTTTCCCTCGGCCAGGGGGAAGACGATCGCCAACATCGCACCGGAAGGTGAGGGGCTGGTGCTGGCGCCCAGCACGTCGGTGATGGAGACCGGGCCGAACCGGTACGGCTTTGCCATCTTCGATACTGCCCGCAAGCAGATCAGCGGGGCCCCGGTGGCGATCTACGTCTCCCGCAAGGACGGAAGCGGGCTCAAGGGCCCGTACGTAGCGAGGAGCGAGTCCCTGAAGGTCAAGCCCCAGTTCCAGAGCCTCACATCCAGCCAGGATCCGGATTCGGCGCAGAGCGTCTACGTCGCCGAAGTGCCGGTAGCGAAGAAGGGCAGCTACCTGGCCGCCGCCGTAGTGCGGCTCGACGGTCGGAACGTGGTTACCTCGCCGTTCGAGTTCAAGACCGGTGCCTCGGGTACGCCTCCAAGGCCCGGCGAACAGGCGCCGAAGGTCCACACACCCACCCTCTCCGACGTCGCCGGTGACGCGGCGCGTATCTCTACGCGTGAGCCGGCTGCGAAGTCGCTCCTCAAGGACGACTTCTTCGACGCGTACGGCAAGCGCCCGGTCGCCCTCCTGTTCGCCACACCCGCGCTCTGCCAGAGCCGGGTATGCGCCCCGGTCGTCGATGCACTCGCCCAGGCGCAGGCCGAGGATCCCTCCGGCCCCACGGCCTACATAGCCAACGAGATCTACGAGGAGAACCGGGTTGACCGTGGCCTGCGTTCCCAGCCGGCAGCCTTTCGACTTCCCACGGAGCCCTGGCTGTTCGTGATCGACGCCAACGGCAAGGTGGTCGAGCGGATCGAGGGCGCCTTCTCCGTTGCGGAGCTCAAGCGGGCCGTCGCCCGCGCCGGCGGCTAGTTGATCCTCAGGCCCGAGATAGCGCGCGAGATAACGAGCCGCTGGATCTCGGAAGTGCCTTCAAAGATCGTGTAGATCTTGGCGTCCCGGTGCCACCTCTCTACCGGGTACTCGCGCGCGTAGCCGTTTCCGCCGAGAATCTGGATCGCGCGCTCGGTCACCCAGACGGCCACCTCACCGGCCTTGAGCTTGCTCATAGAGCCCTCCGCAGCGGTGAACTCCTGGCCGGTACGGCCCATCCAGGAGGCCCGCCAGACCAGGAGGCGGGCCGCGTCGATCTCCGTCTTCATGTCCGCGAGCATGAAGGCGATCGACTGGTTCTCGATTATCGGGCGCCCGAACTGCTCGCGCTCCTTGGCGTACTGGAGCGCGTACTCGTAGGCGGCACGGGCGATGCCGACGGCCTGCGCGCCCACGGTCGGGCGGCTGGCCTCGAATGTGGCCATGGCGGCCTGCGAGCGGGCCTGCGTGCCCTCACGGGCGCGGGCCAGCCTCTCGTCGAGCTTCTCCTTGCCCCCGAGAACGTTCTCCGCGGGGATACGCACGTCGTCGAGCAGCACTTCGGCAGTATGGGAAGCGCGGATGCCGTGCTTCTTGACCTTGACGCCCTGCGACAGCCCGGGTGTGCCGGGGGGAATGACGAACGCTGCCTGCCCACGGGAGCCGAGCTCCGGGTCGACCGACGCGACTACGACATGCACGGCCGCGATCCCCCCGTTGGTAGCCCATGCCTTCTGGCCGTTGAGCACCCATTCGCCTGTCTTCTCGTCGAACTTCGCGCGCGTGCGAAGGGAGGAGACGTCCGACCCGGCGTCGGGCTCCGAGACGCAGAAGGCCGCCACCTCGGGCTCGTCGACGGTTCCGAAGCACTGCGGGATCCACTCGCCGATCTGCTCGTTCGTGCCCTGCGTGAAGATCGAAGCGACCGCGAGGGATGTACCGAAGATCGACATGCCGATACCCGCATCTCCCCAGAAGAGCTCCTCATTGACGACCGGCATCGTCAGGCCGGTGGGGTCGGAGAAGAACTGGGCGATGCCCTCGAATC
>JAUMBN010000157.1:0-2640 GCA_032119675.1 Solirubrobacteraceae bacterium
TCGTCCTTCGCTCCGACGCTTACCGGCTGGAGGAGAATGGCCGGCTGGCCTTCATCGGCGATCCGGCGCTTGGCCCCCCGGTGGTTGAGCTCGACCCGTCCTGCTTTCGCCTGATCGGGGACTTTGAAGAGCGCTTCCCCGCCGGCGCGCCCTCGCTCAGGGCATGCCGCCGGCTGGAGGTCTCGGGCGACGTCCTCTTCAAGGGCGAAGTCGAGGTCGTCGGGGAGGTTTCCCTCGACTCCCCGCCCGGAGAGCGGTTGGTCGTGGCCGCCGGCACGCGGCTGGCCGGCTAGCCCTCGCCGGCGGCGGCCCTGTCTTCGAGCGCCTCGCGGCGGCGCTGCTCGCGCTCGCTGCGCTCCAGGGCCCGGAAGATCAGGAAGGCGAGCGCCACCCCCATGACGATCGTCTGTTCCAGGGCCATCAGCTCGCCGCCGAGCTGCTGGTCGCTGGCCGCGGTGAAGCCGAAGATCTGCTCACGGACCTCGTACGGGCGGTAGAGGGGGTCCGGGGCGAAGGTGAGCGCGATCCCAAGGATCCCTACGCCGAGCTTGGTCGAGGCCATGTAGATCAGCGGCGCCATCACCCCGTCCCCGAGCCGCGGGCGGATCGGCGAGAGCAGCTGCCACCAGTAGAGAAGCCCGACGCCCAGGAAGCAGAGGTGCTCGAGGATGTGGACGATGTCCGAATTGAGCGCGGAGTCGTAGAGCCCGGGGACGTGCCAGGCCCACATCAGCGCGATGTAGAGGACCACGGCCACCGCCGGGTGCATCAGCGGGCCGAGGGCCCGCTCCAGGGCCTGCAGCCGGCGCGTGGCGGGGCGGAGGATCACCTTGTTGAGGGAGGCGATCAGGCAGATCGGCGCCAGGTCCAGCAGCAGGATGTGCTGGGCCATGTGGAAGGTGAACGACTGCGCCGCCAGGTTGTCGATGGGGGAGAGGAGCGCGAGGACCAGGAAGGCGATGCCCAGCAGGAAGGAGAGCAGCCGCAGGATCGGCGCCTTCGCCGGGCCGATCTCGCGGCGCACCTTCCACCAGCGCGGCAGGTAGAGCCCGCAAAGGACCAGGACCATGAGGATCGGCCCGGGATCGACCGTCCAGCCGAGGTCCGGAGAGGCTGATGCGAGGAAGGCCGGCAGGCTTGCTTCGGTCACGCCACCCAATCGTCGCAAATACGGGCTCCCGTGCCGCGTCCTGCGCGCCAGGATCGGCCGGTGGCCCCTTCGCCGCACGAGTTCCTCGCGATTCTGGGCTCCGTCCTGGTCCCGCCGCTCTGCTGGTCGTGCCGGGGTCCGGCCCCGGTGCGAAGCGCCCTCTGCCCTCCCTGCGAGCACCTGCTCCCCTGGCTCGACGCGCAGGTGCCGGCGCGGAAGGTGGCCGCCGCCGATTCGCGGTCGCGACCGCTCCACCGGGCCTGGGCACCCCTCTCCTATGAGGGCGTTGCCCGTGACCTGGTTCACGCCCTTAAGTTTTCGGGAGCGCGGGGGGTGGCTCCGTCCATGGCCCGGCAGCTCTGCGACGCGCTGCCGCCCCGTGCCTTTCCGCCCCGCGCCTGGCTGGTTCCGGTTCCGGCTGACCCAGGGCGCCTTCGCCGGCGGGGTTTCGACCACGCCGAGGCGCTCGCCGGCGCCCTCTCGGAGCTGACGGGACTGCCGGTGGCCAGGCCGCTGGTGCGGGAGCGGGCGACCCACGGTGGCCAGAGAGGGCTGGGAAGGCCGGAGAGGCTGCTCGGACAGGGCATCTCCGTGCGGGCCAGCGGTCCGGTCCCTCCGGCCTGCGTTCTCGTGGACGACGTCCTGACCACCGGCGCCACCGCCTGGGCCTGCGCGCGGGCTCTCCGGGGCAATGGCGCAAACTCCGTGTTTTTCGTCGCCTACTGCCGTGTTCTCTGACCTTGTCGGAGCCGGTGGGCCGGTCTATGGTCGATCAAAGACGTCGACGAAAGGATTCCCATGAAGATCGAGCTGACCGGGACCAACATCGAGATCGACGGGAGGCTGCGCCGGATGGTCGGGCAGCGCTTCGCGAGGGTGGCCAGGCAGGTCCCCGACCACGTGCACTGCGAGGTCGTCCTGGCCGAGGAGCACAACCCCCGGATCGCCGAGGGGCAGATCGCGGAGGCAAACCTGCGGGTAAAGGGCGGGACGATCAACGCCAAGGCCAGCGCCCGCGACATGGGCGCCGCGCTCGGGCGCGTCTCAGACGAGATCGTGCGCCAGTTGCGTCGTCGTCGCGACCGGTCGATCGCCCGCCGGCGGGCGGGAGCCGAGACGATCAGGACCCTTCCGGGGGGTATCTGACAGGCTCGCGGGCGGCTCCGCGCGGCTACAATCCGCCCGAATGGGATTGCTCGAAAAAGCCCTGAATATCGGCGAAGGCAAGCAGTTTCGCCAGTATGAGAAGAGGGTCGCGGAGATCTCCTCCTACGAGGAGGAGCTGACCGGGCTCTCCGATCAGGAGCTCCGGGGCCGGATGGACTCGCTGCGCGAGCGCGTCCGCGAACAGGGCGAGTCGCTCGATGACGTGCTCCCCGAGTGCTTCGCGCTGGTGCGCGAAGCCGGGCGCCGTTACACGGGGATGCGCCACTTCGACGTCCAGCTGATCGGCGGCATGGTCCTCCACGGCGGCGACATCGCCGAGATGA
>JAUMBN010000158.1:0-8005 GCA_032119675.1 Solirubrobacteraceae bacterium
GGCTGATGCAGGGCGAGGGAGAACGGGCCCGGCCGTCGAAAGCCTCGCCACGGATGCCCGCCACCGACGACGAGATCCGCGAGAAGTACCTCGAGCGCGCCATCCGCGAGATCAACTCGCTCTCCCGCGACATCCACTCCTGCGAGCACTGTCCGCGCGGGAACCTGATGGCGGTCCTCGGCTCGGGCCACCCCCAGGCCGACGTGATGCTGGTGAAGTTCTCTCCCAAGGTCTCGGAGATCGAGGAGGGCGTCGCCTTCTACGGGCGCTCCGGCAATGCCCTGCAGAAGTCGCTTACGCGCCTGGGAATCGATCCCCTCGCCGTCTACGGCACGCTCGTGGTCAAGTGCCCGGTACCCGACGCATCGATGGCCGACCCGGTCTGCACCGGCAGGCTGGTCGAGGAGTTCGCGATAGTCCAGCCGCGGATGCTCGTGGCGATGGGGGAGCAGACCGTCGCGGCGATAGGCGAGATGGAGCTCCCGCTCGCCCAGCCGATCGAGTGGGCGCCCGGGAAGGTCGCTCCGCTAACCCCGTCGTGCGACGTGCTCGTCACTCCCGACATCGACGACTCGCTCGACGAAGAGGACGCCAAGCGTGAGTTCTGGGCCGCCTTCCGCGCGCTCGGCGACTGGTGGTCCGAGCTCCCGCCCTACTAGGCGCGGGGACCAACGGCCGAAAGGTCGAAGCTTCCCTTCCCGGGAATCATCCAGGTCTCCTCGATCCGCTCGATCAGGCCGGCCTGGAGCTCGTAGAAGCCGGCGCACTGCAGGACGCTGTCCGGGCGCCTGACCGAGGCGCTGACCGCGATGTCCAGGCCACGGCCGGTGATCACCCGCTCGACGAGGGTGCTCGAGCCCGGCGCGTGGACGAGGTGGAGCATGGTCAGGAACTCGTCGCGGCTCGGCTCCCGGCCCTGGTGGGGCAGCGAGATCCTCACGCCGGGCCGGATCAGGGCGGCGACCTCGTCCCAGTTGCCGGACTGGCGGGCATCCCAGAAGCGCTCGATCGCGTTGCTGCTCACGAGCCCGGTTCCAGGACGATCTTCCCGAACTTGCCGGGCAGGGCGAAGAGCTCGTAGGCGGCCGGCGCCTGGGCCAGCGGGAAGGACTCCTGGAGCGCAACCTCCAGGCGACCCTCGCCGAAGAGCGGGAGGACGTGGCGCTCCATGGCCCGGGCGGTCTGCGCCTTCTCCTCCAGGGGACGGGCGCGCAGCGTGCTGCCGGAGATCGAGCCCCGCGCACCCATCAGCCTGAGCAGGTTGAGCTCGGCCTTGAAGCCCGCGCCGACGCCGATCACCGCGATGCGCCCGCCGGTAGCCAGCGCGCCGAGGTTTGCCTCGAGGTTGGGGGCGCCGACGAGCTCCAGGACCACGTCGTAGGGGCCGAGATCCGGACTCTCCTCCGGCGTGCAGACCGTGGATGCCCCCAGGCCGGCCACCGCCTCGTGGAGCGAGCCGTCCCGGACCGAGGCGACGACCCGCGCCCCGGCGGCCGCGGCGAGCTGGACGGCCGCCGTTCCCACGCCGCCGGCCGCACCACTGACCAGGACCTTCTCGCCCATCGCCAGCCGGGCCTGCGTGAAGAGGGCGTCGTGGGCGGTGGTGAAGGCCTCGGCAACGCCGCCTGCGTGAGCCCAGTCGAGGCGCTCGGGCACCGGCATCAGCTGGCGCTCGTGGACGGAGCAGAGCTCGGCCTGGCCGCCACCGCCGACGATTCCCATCACCCGGTCGCCCTCGGCGAAGCGGTCGGCGCCCGGGCCGCGGCCGACGACCTCGCCGGCCAGCTCCAGTCCCGGTATCTCTGCCGGGGAGCCGGGCGGGGCAGGGTAGCCGCCCTTGAGCTGGAGAAGGTCGGCACCGTTGAGGCCGGCGCCGCGAACGGCCACGAGCACCTCGCCGGCGCCCGGCTCCGGGTCGGGATGCTCTGCGAGGAGCAGCTCCCCGTCGCTGATGGTCACGGCCTGCATCGCCGGCAGTCTAAGCCGATCCGCCGCCCGGGCGGGCGGCGTCGATCTCCGCGTCGAGGCCCTGGCTGCGCAGGGCCTCGCTGGCGATACGGGTGCGGGCCTCGCTGTCGTCGGCCACCTCGCGCAGCGTGGTCCGGGCGTCCTGCGGCTCGATCCCCATCGCGCGCAGGAAGTCGCCGGCGGTCATGCGGGCCTGTCCGACCACGAGGCTGACGGAGAGGTTGCGGGTCTCGTCCAGGCCGGCGGTTGTCGCCGCCGCCGCACGGATCGCCGCCGCCCGGGCGAGCTCCTGCTCGGCCTCGTCGCCGAAGGACGCGCCCAGGTGGCGGGCGCAGGCCGCCAGGTCACGCACCCCGGCCACCACCTCAAGCGGGACACGGTCACCGTGCTCGACGGCGCGGTGGGCGCCCTGGGCCAGGGCGACCACGTCTCCCTGGGCACGGTCGAGAAGGTCAACTGCGTGGGCGTAGCGGTCGACCTCCTCCACCTGCCCGCGCCTGACCAGGGCGAGCCGGGCCATCTCGCCGCTGGTGGAGATCGTGGCCCGGACGTGCCCGACCTGCTCCTCGAGCTTGCGGGCCTCCCCGAGGGCCTGGACCGCCGCATCCTGGTCGCGCTCCTCCAGTGCCGTGGCGATCGAGTCAAGAACGCGGGCGATCGCACCAAGCGCCGGGTCGACGGCCCGCCGGGCCATCTTCAGCGGGTTGACCGGGAAGATCACGAAGTTGAAGAGCAGCGCCACCACGGCACCGATCGCCGCGTCGCCGAAGCGGGCCAGCCCGGCCGGGTCGCCGGGGATTGCCGCCACCGAGACCAGCAGGCCCCCGGCGGCGGCCTGGCGCACGGCGAGCTGGTCGCCGCCGGCGAAGACGGCCAGGCACATGGCGGCGAAGACGATCACGCCGATCTGCCAGCCGCCGTTGCCGATCAGCGCGACAAGCAGGTCGGCAGCAACGATCCCCAGGGCGACCCCGAGGGCGAGCTGGATTGCCCGCTGGAGCTGGGCGCCGATGGTGAAGCCGAGCACGACCACGGCCGAGATCGGCGCGAAGAAGGGGCTGGGGTGGCCGAAGAGCTCAGCGGCGATGAAGTAGGCGACCGTTGCTGCCAGTGCGGCGATCGCGATCCTGGGCGCCGCGACCCAAAGGCGCTGGAAGCGCTCGGAGAGGGTGATGCTCTTGACCGGGGACTCCATCAGGCGGCCCGCTCGAGCAGGGCGACGCACTCGATGTGCGGGGTCTGGGGAAACATGTCGACCGGCCGTACGCGGACGAGCCGGTAGCCGCCCTCGGCGAGCTGGGCCGCGTCGGGAGCGAGGGTCGTCGGGTTGCAGGAGACGTAGACGATCCGCTTCGGCGCCGCCTCGGCGATCCGCGCCACCGCCTTGCGGGCCAGCCCCGACCGCGGCGGGTCGACGACGACCAGGTCGGGCCGGGCCGGGCCGGCGGCGAGCTCCTTCAGGACCACGCGGACGTTGCCCTCGACAAAGGTGGCGTTGGTTATCTCGTTGAGCGCCGCGTTGCGGCGGGCGTCCTCCACGGCCTGCTCGACGATCTCGACACCCACGACCTCGCCGGCGTGGGGCGCGAGCACCAGCCCTATCGAGCCGATTCCGCAGCAGAGGTCGTAGCAGCGCTCCCAACCCTTCAGTCCGGCGAATTCGGCCGCCGTTGCGTAGAGGACGTCGGCCATCTCGGTGTTGGTCTGGAAGAACGCCTCGGCCCCAAGCGAGAAGCGCAGTCCGGCGCAGAGCTCCTCGATCTCCGGGCTTCCGGCCAGCAGGGTGTCGCGGCCGCCGTGGGTGGTCTCACCGGTGCGCTCGGCCACCGAGTGGATGACGCTGGTTGCCCCGGCCGCCTCCATCGCCTCGGCGAAGGCCGATCCGTCGAACGGGCCGGGCGACGTCACGAGCCTCACCTGAAGGTCGCCGGTGCGGCGTCCCTCCCTCACCACGAGGTTGCGCAGGAAGCCGGTGTGGGCGCGGCGGTCGTAGGGCTCCAGCCCGAGCGGGCGCAATGCCTCCAGCGCCACCCGCCGCGCCTCGTTTCCCCGCTCGGAGGCCAGCAGGCAGTCCTCCAGCGGAACGATCTCCGACCACGAGCCGGGCGCGTGGAAGCCGCAGCAGAGCTCGCCGTCCACCGAGCCGAACGAGTACTCGAGCTTGTTCCGGTAGCGCCACTGCTCGACCGCCGGGACGATCGGCTCCATCTCGAAGCCGTCGAGCCCCCCGAGGCGCCTGAGCGCCTCCTCGACCTGGGCCTCCTTGATCTCCAGCTGGCGTTCGTAGGAGAGGACCTGCCAGGGAACGCCGGGATGGTCGGCCACCGGCTCGATCCGGTCCGGCCCGGCCTCGAGCAGCTCCAGGGGGCGTGCCTCGGCGTAGCGGCGCTTGCGGCGGGTAACGAGGGCGCGAACGCGGTCCCCGGGCACGGTCTCCCGGACGAACACCACGTAGCTGCGGCCGCCTTCGAGCTCGACCCGTGCCACGCCGTTGCCGCCGAAGGCGAGCGACTCGATAGCCAGCTCGAGCTCGTCGCCCCGGTCGACCCGCCTGCGTACTGCGCCGGTGGTCCCCTCAGTGCTCACTCGGGCGAGGATCGCAGCTTCGGCTCAGGCCGGGCCGAGGAGCCATTCGAGCATCGCCTTCTGGGCGTGGCGGCGGTTCTCGGCCTGGTCCCAGATCCGCTGGCGATCCCCGTAGAGCAGCCCCTCGCTGATCTCCTCGCCGGGATGGGCGGGCAGGCAGTGCATCACGATCGCCCCGGGGGCGGCGACCGAGAGGAGCTCCTCGTCGACCCGCCACCCGGCAAGCGCGGCGCGGCGCTCGTCGGCGGTCTCCTCGTCGCCCATCGAGACCCAGACGTCGGTGTAGACGGCATCGGCTCCCTCCACCGCCTCGCGGGGGTCGGCCACCCTCCTGCCGCCGGCCTCGGCCTCGAGCTCGTAGCCGGGCGGCGAGGAGACGACGACGTTGACGCCCACCTCGCTGCCCATCAGGGCCAGGGAGCGGGCAACGTTGTTGCCGTCACCAACGTAGGCGACGGTCAGGTCACCGAGCTCCCGTCCCGGGAAGGCCTCGGCGAGCGTCATCAGGTCGGCCAGCCCCTGGGACGGGTGGTGGAGCGGGGAGAGCATGTTGAAGACGGGGATCGAAGCGGTGGCGGCCAGCTCGGTGATCGTGTCCTCGCTTCCGGTGCGGATCCCGGCCGCAGCGACCTGGCCGGAGAGGACCCTCGCGGTGTCGCCGACCGACTCGCCCCGCGAGAGCTGCATCTCGTCCGGGCGAAGCACGATCGGGTAGCCGCCCAGCTCTGCGATCCCGGCCTCGAAGGAGAGGCGGGTCCTGGTGCTCGGCTTCTCGAAGAGGATCGCCACGACCTTCCCGTCGAGCGCCCCCGACGAGAGCGGGGCCGACTTCAGCTCCCCGGCGCGCGCAACCATCGCAACCAGCCCGTCGGGGCCAGGCTCTGCTCCGGTGAGGAAGAGGCGGGACAAGGCGCGTGAATATAAGGGCGTCTGGCCTGGGCGCACGCCCGCGCCGTTGCACGGAGCCCGGCGAAACCTCCGGGCCTGCGACGCGAACGGCGGCGGCTCAGCCGCGCCTCTCTACCTCGTCGCCGCCCTGGCGGCGCAGGCCGAACCCCCGTACCAGGAGGATCGCCTTCTCGCCGATCGAGCCGCGGCTGGGCATCACCCCCAGCTGAATCGCCGCTTCGTAGGCGTCGAAGAAGGCCCGGACGCGCCAGAGCCGCTCCCGCGGCGGGTCGAGCTCGCAGTAGAGGAGCGCGTGGACGGTGAGGCGCCGGCCGGTGGGCGGGATAGAGGCGATCGATTCCTGGTGCGTGCCGCTGACGAGCACGGGAGCCGCGACGAAGCGTCCGTTGGTGAGGCGCTCGCCGGCCGCCTCGACGGTCGCGTCGGGGAATGCGTCCCACAGGAGGGCGGCGCGGTCGCCGAGGGCCTCCGGGCCGTAGACCGGCTCCTTTGCGAGCGGGTCGGTCCAGTGGAGGTCCGGGGCGCAGACCGCGGCAAAGGCCCCGCGGCGCCGTCCCGACCAGGCCTCCTGGAAGCTGTCGAGAAGCTCGTCCACTCTTCTTCACGCTACCGGCCCGCGCCCTGCGAGACTTGCGCCTATGGGATGCGTCCCCGACACGCTCCGGAGGCACTGACCGTGGGCAAGAGAAGCCGAAAGCCGCCGCCCTCGCAGGGCGAGCCAAAGAAGAGGCTCACCGGCGCCGAGCGCGACGAGATCGCCCGCGCCGGCCTGACGCCGCTGCAGCCCGGCGAACGGCCGACGCCGGTCGTCGTGGCCGCGGTGATCGCGGTGGTCCTGGCCGTCTCGAACATCGGGCTCTACCTGGCCGGCGTCGAGGTGCAGGGCCAGAAGCCCAACCTGTTCGGGGTCCTGCTCTTCGGGGCGCTGATGCTGATGGCGGCCTGGGGGATGTGGAACCTTCGCTACTGGGCGCTGATCGGCTTCCAGGCGCTGCTAGCGGTGACGCTGGTGATCGCCGGCCTCTCCCTGATGGTCGCCGGCAATCTCCTGGCCCTGGTCCTCTGCCTGGCCGTCCTCGCGCTCGGCGGATGGCTCTTCTGGAAGCTGATTCGCATCATGGGCCGGGTGCGGGTCCCGCGGCCCGGCGACCACGCCCGCCCGCAATAACCGGGCCGCCCCGGGGAATTCCGTTACATAGACTCGGCGCATGGCGCAGGACAGCTTCGACTGCATCGTCATCGGCTCCGGTCCCGGCGGTTACGTGGCCGCTATCCGCGCTTCCCAGCTGGGGATGAAGACCGCGGTGATCGAGCGCACCCACATCGGCGGCCGCTGCCTCAACGTGGCCTGCATCCCCGCCAAGGCCGTCCTGCGGTCGGCCGACCTGCTCGAAGAGGTGCGCAAGGCCGGCGAGCACGGGATCGTCGTCGACGAGCCGACCGTCGACTTCCCCGGCGTCGCCGAACACCGCGAAAAGGTGATCAAGGCCCTCACCGGCGGCGTGGGAATGCTGCTCAAGAAGAACGACATCGAGCTGATCGAGGGAGCCGCCACGCTCACCGGCGGCCTCGGGGTCGAGGTCAACGACCGTCAGCTCGAGGCGACAAAGGCGATCATCGTCGCCACCGGCTCGGTCGGGCGCCCTATTCCCGGGACCGAGTTCGGAGGCCCGATCATCGGCACCGAGGAGGCCTGGGCGATGGACGAGCTGCCGCAGAGCATGGCCGTAGTCGGCGCCGGCGCCTCGGGCTGCGAGATCGCCAGCGCCTACGCCCGGTTCGGCACCGACGTCACCCTTTACGAGGTCGCCGAGCGCGTCCTCCCCACCGAGGATCCCGACGTGAGCCGGCTCGTCGAGCGCGCCTTCAAGAAGCAGGGCGTCGAAGTGGTGACCGGAGCCGACCTCTCGGACATCTCCGCCGGCAAGGACTCCGTCACCTGGAAGAGCGGCGGCGAGAAACACGAGGCACAGTGGATGGCCATCTCCGCCGGCCGCGGGCCCGACGAGGAGGGCCTCGGCCTCGCGGCCGCCGGGGTCGAGCTCGGTGAGGACGGGCGGGTGAAGGTCGACGGGCAGATGCGAACGAGCGCGCCCGGGATCTTCGCCATCGGGGATATCGTCCCCGGCCCGGCCCTGGCCCACAAGGCAAGCGAGGAGGGAATCATTGCCGCCGAGGCCGCCGCCGGGCAGGAGCCGCACCCGCTCGACTACCAGGACATTCCTCGTGCCACCTTCTGCGACCCGAACGTCGGCAGCTTCGGCCTCACCGAGGCGCAGGCCAAGGAGGCGGGCCACGACGTCGTCGTCGGCAAGGTTCCCTTTGGGGCGGTCGGAGCCGGCGCCGTATACGGCGAGAAGTCCGGCATGGTGAAGCTGGTCGGCGACAGGCGCTACGGCGAGCTGCTCGGAGCGAGCATCGTCGGCTACCGGGCCACCGACCTGATCCAGGAGCTGGTCAACACCAAGCTGCTTGAGGGCGGCTACCCCGAGGTAGCCCGCATGATCCACGGCCACCCGACCCTCAGCGAGGCCGTCATGGA
>JAUMBN010000159.1:0-11137 GCA_032119675.1 Solirubrobacteraceae bacterium
CCAACCTCCTCGACCCGGGCGACACCCCGGCCGAGAACATCCAGTTCCTCTTCTTCTGCGCCGCCGTCATTGCGGCGGTCGACCGCCACCAGGAGCTGCTGCGGGCGACCGTGGCCAACGTCGGACAAGACCACCGCCTGGGGGCCAACGAGGCCCCGCCGGCGATCATTTCGATCTTCCTGGGCGACGAGCTGGAGCGGGCCTTCAAGGCGGTTGCCTCCGGGAAAGCGGCCGAGAGCACGGCCGGCAACTTCCTCGGCCTCGGCACCCCGGTGCTCCCGCCGCTGCCGCTCCACGGCGGTGACCGCAACCGGACCTCGCCTTTCGCCTTCACCGGCAACAAGTTCGAGTTCCGGGCGCTCGGGTCGAGCATGTCGCTCGGAATGGTCAACACGACCCTGAACACGATCGTCGCCGAGTCGATCGACATGATGACCGACCGTGTCGAGGCGCTCCAGGCGAAGGGCAAGAGCCTCGAGCAGGCCGTCCTCGACACCGTCAAGGCGACCTGGAAGAAGCACAAGCGGATCGTCTTCGGTGGCGACGGCTACTCGAGCGCCTGGCAGAAGGAGGCGGCCAAGCGCGGCCTGGCCAACCTTGCCACCACCCCGGACGCCCTTCCCTGGCTCGTCGCCAAGTCGACGGTCAAGGTGTTCGAGAATTACGACGTCCTCAGCGAGCGCGAGCTGGAGTCGCGCTTCGAGGTTGCCGTCGAGCAGTACTCGACCAAGCTCAACATCGAGGGTGAGACGGCGGCCTCTATCGCCTCGACGATGATCCTGCCCGCCTCGATCCGCTACATCGGCGAGTGCCGCGAAGCCGGGGTCACCCAGGTGGAGAAGCAGGTGCGCGGTACCACCGACCGGCTCGTCAAGCAGCTGCGCCGCCTGGAGAAAGCCAACGAGGACCACCCGGCCGAGGAGGGCATGGAGCTCGCGAGGTACATGCGGGACAAGGTCATCCCGGCGATGGACGGCGTCCGCGCCGAGGCCGATGCCCTGGAGCGCATGGTTCCCGACGACCTCTGGCCGCTGCCCAAGTACTCGGAGATGCTCTTCATCAAGTAGTCGCAACGGCCTCCGGAAAGCCATATTCCGGAGGCCCGCAGCCTTGACACAACCGTGTCAAGGTTCCCTGATTTCCTGCTAGCCTGCGGGCAATGCGCGACTACCTGGCCGCGGTGCGCGATGGCGTCGTCGTGTTCGACGGCGGCATGGGCGCAACCCTCGAGCAGTTCGACCTGAGCCAGGAGGACTACGGCGGCCTGGAGGGCAAGTGCCACGAGGCCCTGGTCCTTAACCGTCCGGACGTGATCGAGGACGTCCACCGATCGATGGTCGAGGCCGGTGCGCAGGTCCTGGAGACCGACACCTTCCAGGCGAGCCGCCTCAAGCTCGACGAGTGGGGCCTGGCCGACCACACGATGGAGATCAACGTCAAGGCGGCCGAGATAGCGCGCCGGGCGATCGGCGAGGAAGGCTTCGTCGCCGGCTCGATCGGCCCCACCGGCCACCTGCCGGCCTCCGACGACCCCACGCTCGGCGTGATCGGGTTCCGGGAGCTGGTGGCGATCTTCGAGGAGCAGGCTCGCGGCCTCGTGACCGGCGGCTCCGACCTGCTGATAATCGAGACCGCGCAGGACATCCTCGAGGTCAAGGCGGCGATCTTTGGCGCCCGCGAGGCCTTCGCCGAACTGGGGCGTTCGGTCCCCCTCCAGGTCTCCGTCTCGCTCCTTCCCAACGGCGGCAAGATGCTCCTGGGCACCGACATCCAGGCTGTCCTGGCGACGCTGGAGGGGCTGAAGGTCGACGTGGTCGGCCTCAACTGCTCGACCGGGCCCGAGGACATGCGCGACGCGATCCGCTACCTCGGCGAGAAGAGCCCGATGCCGGTCCACTGCATCCCCAACGCCGGGCTCCCGCTCCAGGGCCCCAACGGCGAGACCATCTTCCCGGAGGAGCCCGGCCCGCTGGCCGAGGTGCTCGGCGAGTTCGTGGAGCGCTACGGCGTCTCGATCGTCGGCGGCTGCTGCGGCACCACCCCGGCCCACATCGCCGCTATCGCTGAGCGCTGCGGCGGCCTTGACCCATCCGAGC
This sequence comes from Solirubrobacteraceae bacterium, assembly GCA_032119675.1. Lineage (GTDB taxonomy): Bacteria > Actinomycetota > Thermoleophilia > Solirubrobacterales > Solirubrobacteraceae > F1-60-MAGs163. Next base: position 2,097 of record JAUMBN010000159.1, read on the forward strand.
GTCCGGCGCCTGGCCCGCCGCTGATGAGCTCGATGATGACGGCGGCTCCCCTGGTACAGGACCCGACCCCGACGCTGGTCGGCGAGCGGGTCAACTCGCAGGGATCGCGGAAGGCCAAGGAGCTGCTCCTCGCCGACGACTACGACGGCATCGTCCAGGTGGCCGAGGACCAGGTCGAGGGCGGCGCCCACGTGCTCGACCTCTGCGTGGCCCTTACCGAGCGCCAGGACGAGGCCGAGCAGATGCGCGAGGTGGTCAAGCGGGTCTCGCTGACCCAGCCGGCGCCACTCCAGATCGACTCGACCGAGCCCGACGTGATCGCCACCGCCCTCGACCAGAGCCCGGGCCGGGCGATCGTCAACTCCGTCAACCTCGAGGCCGGGCGCGAGAAGCTCGACCAGGTCGTCCCGATGGCCGTCGCGCACGGCGCCGCGGTGATCGCGCTGACCATCGACGAGGAGGGGATGGCGAAGACCGCGGAGCGCAAGCTCGAGGTGGCGCAGCGGATCGCCTCGATCTGCGACGAGCACGGGCTCGACCGCGAGCTGCTGATCTTCGACGACCTCACCTTCACCCTCACCACAGGCGAGGAGGAGTGGCGCCCGTCGGCGGTCGAGACGATCGAGGGCATCCGCCTGATCAAGGAGAAGCTCCCCGGCGTAAAGACGTCACTCGGCGTCTCCAACGTCTCGTTCGGCGTCTCTCCCGCCGCGCGCGCCGTCCTCAACTCGGTCTTCCTGCACTACTGCGTCGAGGCCGGGCTCGACCTCGCGATGGTCAATCCGAACCACATCACCCCGTTCGGCGAGATCGACCAGGCCGAGCGGAAGCTGGCCGAGAACCTCGTCTTCAACCGCAGCGAGGACGCCCTGGAGAAGTTCATTTCCCACTACGAGGCCAAGGGCGAGGAGGCGGCAGAGGAGGAGGCAGGAGACCCGACCGAGGGCATGGAACCCGAGGAGGCCCTGCACTTCCACATCCTGCGCCGGCGCAAGGAGGGCGTCGAGGACTGGATCGACGCCTCGGTCGAGAAGATCGGCGCCGTTCCCACGCTCAACGGCGTGCTGCTGCCGGCCATGAAGGAGGTCGGCGACAAGTTCGGCGCCGGCGAGTTGATCCTCCCGTTCGTGCTCCAGTCGGCCGAGGTGATGAAGCGCGCGGTAGCCCGCCTGGAGAACTACCTCGACCGGATAGAGGGCTACACGAAGGGCACCGTCGTGCTGGCAACCGTCTTCGGCGACGTGCACGACATCGGCAAGTCGCTGGTCAACACGATCCTCACCAACAACGGCTACACCGTCATCGACCTCGGCAAGCAGGTCCCGATCCAGGCGATCATCGACGCCGCCCAGGAACACGACGCAACCGCCATCGGCCTTAGCGCGCTGCTGGTCTCGACCTCGAAGCAGATGCCTCTCTGCATCCAGGAGCTCAACAGCCAGGGGATGGACTACCCGGTCCTGATCGGGGGAGCGGCGATCAACCGCGACTTCGGACTTCGCGCCCTGTACCCGGGGGGCACCGAATCCGACGAGATCTACGAGCCGGGCGTCTTCTTCTGCAAAGACGCCTTCGAGGGCCTGGCGAAGATGGACACCCTCGTCGACCCGGAGGCGCGCGAGGCTCTGGTCGCCGAGACCCGCGACGCGGCCCGCGCGCTGCGCGAGAAGGGCCCCGAGCCCGAAGAGCTTCCGACCGACGACGACTCGGTGCGCTCGGAGGCCTCGACCGCGGTGCCTGTCCCCGAGCCGCCGTTCTGGGGCGTCCAGGAGATCCCGGTCGACATGGACGAGCTCTACCGGCACCTCGACACCCACGTCCTCTTCAAGCTCCACTGGGGCGGCCGCGGGGTCAAGGGCGAGGAGTGGAAGAAGCTGCTCGACGAGGATTTCAAACCGCGCCTTGAGCGGATGTGGGCCGACCAGGACTACCTGCGCCCCCGTGCCCTCCTGGGCTACTTCCCCTGCTACTCGGAGGGCAACGAGATCGTCGTCCTCGACCCGGAGGACCGGGAGACCGAACTGGCCCGCTTCGTCTGCCCGCGACAGCCGGGCCACGACCGGATCTGCCTGGCCGACTTTTTCCGCCCGAAGGATTCCGGGGAGCTCGACGTCGTCGCCCTGCAGGCGGTGACTGCCGGCGCCGAGGTGACCGAGCTGATGGCCAGCCTCGAGGATGAGGGCGAGTACGCCGAGCAGCTATTCGTCCACGGACTCGGCGTCCAGACCGCCGAAGGGCTGGCCGAGTGGCTGCACGCGCGGGTGCGCTCCGACCTCGGGATCGACGAGGCGCAGGGCCGTCGCTACTCGTGGGGCTACCCGGCGGTGCCCGACCAGGCCGAGCACGCAAAGCTCGACGCCCTGCTCGACCTCGACCGGGTCGGGATGGAACTGACCGAGGGCTTCGCCCCCGAGCCCGAGCAGTCGACCGTGGCGCTGGTCGCCCACCACCCGGACGCCACCTACTTCGGCATGAAGTCGGGGCGGCTGCCCACGAGCGACCGCCAGCGCCGCGACGACGTCATCGCCGGAAGCGACCGCGACCCTACGCGGCTCGCGGCGCTGCCCGACAGCGACCCGGTCATGGTCGACGAGGGCGAGGACCAGCCGACCGAGTCGGCTGCCTGACCCCTAGCCGCCGATCAGGTCCAGCTTCTCGGAGCGCTTGAGGCGCTTGATGCGGAACTCCTCGCGCCTTGCGGAGGCCGGGTCGGGCATCCGGAACGACGCCGCCAGGACGACCGGCCGGCGGCTGCGCGTGTAGCGGCTCCCGCGCCCGGAGTTATGGGCCTCGAGCCTTCGGTCGAGGTCCACGGTCCAGCCGGTGTAAAGGCTGCCGTCGGAGCAGCGGAGCATGTAGACCCAGGCGCTGGCCATCTCCCGTGATTCGCCGGCGGCGGCGACGCTCCTACGCCTCGACGCGCCCGAACTCGGGCTTCTGCTCGACCGGGCCGAGCCTCACCGGGGTGCTGTGGATGGCCCGCAGGCGCACGTCGCGCCAGGTAAGCCCCTCACCCAGGAGGGCGGGCACGCCCATCACCAGCGCGGTGGTGAGCTCGACCGCCTGCAGGACGATCCCGTACCCGAGCGCGTCGGCCGCGCTGATGCCGTAGGCGCCTGAGAGGACGGCAACGCAGGCGGCCTGAAAGACCCCGACGTTGGCAGGCGTCGCGGGGATCAGGGCCGTGACGTTCACGGCAAGCAGCACCGCCGCGGCAGCGCCCACCCCGGCCTTGCCGTCGAGCCCGAGGGCCACGAGGAGCAGGTAGCAGGAGACCGCCTGCAGCGCCCATGCGGCCAGCTGCGCACCGACTGCTGCCGCCCCGGCGCGCGGCCGCAGGAAGACCCTCAGCCCGCTGCGGGCCCGCTGGGCGGCGGAGATGACCGGGGCCAGGACCGCCCTTATCCGGCTTGAGCCGTTGGCTCCGGCCCTGAGCACGAGAGGCAGGGCCAGCACCACCAGGAGCAGCACGGCCGGCCCGATCGCGAAGACGAGGAGCGCCCCGTGGTTGCGCCCGAAGATGGGGACGCTGGAGAAGGCGATCAGGCCGAGGATCACCAGGGCCAGGACGTTGATCACGGTCTGCGAGACCAGGGTCCCGACGACGGCGGGCATCGTCTCGCGCGGACTGCCGGCCCGGCGGGAGATCACGATCGCCCTGGCAGGCTCTCCCAGGCGCGCAGGCAGGGTGGCCGACATGAGGACCCCGATCGCGGTGGCCCGAAGGGTCGCCATCCACGAGAGAATCCGGTCGGGCAGGGCGACGGAGAGGATTACGTGCCAGGAGACCGATCGCATGAACATCGCCAGCGCCATCACCGCGATCGCGGCCAGTACCCATACGGGGCTCGAGTTCAGCAGGCTGGTGGCGACCCGGTCTACGCCGACCTGGTGAAGCGCGATCGCCGAAAGGCCAACGGCCAGGGCGCCGGCGACCACGAGGCCGACCCTCCGTGCCGCACGGCGCAGCCGAAAACGTCGCCAGCCGCCCGCGGGCTCGGGCTCGAGGGTCTCCAGGCGGCGGGCCGGCACCGGCGCCAGGCCGTCGGCCGGTGCCGGGGCAAGAGCCCGGCGAATTCGCGCAGCCGGCCCCGTCGCCGGCAGCTCAGCCTGGCGGGCGACGATCGCCTCGGCGTAAACGTCACGTACCTCGCGGGCGACCCGGGGCCACGCGTACCGCTCGGCGCCGGCCGCCGCCTGCCCGGCCAGCCGCTCGCGGCGCGCCGGCTCGAGCGCGAGGGCCCGCAGGCTCTCGGCGAGCCGGACCGCGTCCCCGGGGGCGACGAGGATTCCGTTGACGCCGTCCTCCACGACGTCGCGATACCCGGCAATGTCGCTCGCCACGACCGGGGTTCCCGCGGCGAACGCCTCGGTCAGGACCATCCCGAAGCTCTCTCCCCCCAGCGACGGCGCGCAGAGGACGTCGGCGCCGGCGATCACCTCGTGCTTGCGGTCGTCGTCGACCTTCCCGAGCACGGTTATCCCCGAGCGGTCGAGCAGCAGCGGCTCGACCTCCTCGAAGGCGGCACCGACGATCACCAGCTCGGCGTCCACGTGCTCGCGCAGCCCCTGGAATGCGGCGAGCAGCAGCGGCAGCCCCTTGCGCTCGACCGCCTGGCCGACGAAGGCGATCCGCAACCCTGCCCCTTCGCGGCGCGGCGCCGGTGCCGGCAGATCGCGACCGGCATGGACCCCGTTGGGCACGATCGAGTAACGGCCACCGTAGAACCTCCGGGCGGTCCATGAGGCGGCCTCCGAGACCGCGATCCGCGCGTGCAGGCCCCGCACCATCCGGCGACGGGCGCCCAGGCCGTTGGCCATCGCCGGCCCGAGGACGCCGGCCGAGTAGGTGTGAAAGGTGGCCACGCGCGCGGCGCTCCCCCGGCTCAGGGCTCCGCAGCTGAGCAGCGGCGCCACCGGCTCGTGGATGTGAACGATGTCGAAGTCGCCCTCCTCCAGCTCGCGTCCGAGGCGCGCGAGCGCGGCCGGGGAGAAGGTCAGGTTGGAGACCGCCCCGTTGGCCGGGATCCCGACGGTGCGGCCGAGGTCGACCAGGTAGCCCGGGCGGCTGCGCTCCTGGGGCGCCGCGCCCCGATGGAGCCGCGAGCTGAGTCGGTCGGGCGGATCGAGGGGGGCGAGGACGCGAACATCGTGGCCGTCGGCAATGTGCGCCTCGGCGAGCGCCTCGATGTGGCGCGTTACCCCTCCCGGATAGGACCAGGAGTAAGGCGAGACCAGGGCGATCCGCATCGTGGGAAGCCTAGCGTTCACTCTCGTCCGTGACGACCGGCCGGCCCCGCAGGTAGAGCACCCCGCAGGCGGCAACGAAGGTTGCGATTATCAGCAGCAGCGGGCCGGAGTCGTTGAAGATCGCCCCTCCGATCCCGACCGCGGCGCAGCCGGCGATCGCCGCCACCCAGGCCGGGTCGGAGCCGACGGTGTCGAAGAGGCGGTCCCGGCGGCGCACGCCCAGGGCGATCGCCAGGATCGCGATGATGGTCGCCACCGGCATGAAGCCGCGGATGAGGACCCGGCCGGCCAGCTCGTAGCGGCGCAGGAAAGTGTCGAGAAGGTCCCCGGAGCCATCTGAGCGCAGGACCGTCCTCGAGAAGTGGGAATCGCCCCCGGTGGCCAGGTCAACCACGGCAAGCAGCGCCAGCGCGGCGAGCGGGACGATAATCACCACCGCGACGGCCTTGCGCCGGTCGGCCCCGGGCCAGAGGAGCAGGGCTGCCACGGCAAAGCCTGCGCCGACAGTCATAACCCCGCCAACGTCTGCCCCCAGGCGCCCGGCGCCGATCGCGATGCCAAGGACCAGCCCGACCGCTACCAGCCAGGCCACCAGGGAGCGAGAGCGCCCGCGGCCGAACCAGGCGGCGCCAAGGCCGATAAGCGCCAGCGCCGGCAGCGTCGCCTCCAGCTCGTTGCCTATGCCGTAGAAGCGCGAGCCGAACAGCGGGTTGGGGCCCAGCAGGGAGCCGATTATGAGCGGCGAGCCGAAGGCGAGGTCGACGACGTATGCCACCACGCCGACCAGGGCCGGCAGCGCAGGCGCTCGGGGCCACGGGATTAAGTAGTCGGCGAGCATCCCTGCAGCCAGCGTGATCACCACCAGCAGCGCAACCTCGGCCAGCCGCCCGGGCTCGAGGGCGGCGGTCAGCAGGAGCACCGAGGGAACCCAGAAGACGGCAAGCGCGCCGATGCGCATCGCCCAGCGGGTACCCGGGCGGCCGGCCACCAGCGCGGCACCGAGGAAGATCACCGCCCAGACGCCAAGGAGCGACCAGAGTGCCGGGAGCCTTCGCGGCTGGACGATCCGCAGGCGGTCGGCCAGGGCCTCAAGCGCCTCGGGGTTTCTGGCCCCCTGAACCTCGACCTGCTGACCCTTGACTCCCCGAGGCACCGCGACCCCCATCCAGTCCAGCGCGGTGGGAAGGATGTCGATTCCGGCTATCACCCCGTCGAGGTGGGTGGTCGAGGAGGTCAGCTCTCCCGGGCCACCGAGGCCGACAATGCCGACCGGCAGCAGCTGCGGGCCGCCGGCGTCCGGCGGGGTCTGCATGGCGATGAGGAGCGTGTCGCGCGATCGGGTGGCGATCAGTCGGTCGAGGGCCCGGTCTCCCTCGGTTCCCGTGGGCAGCCCAGCCACCACAAGCCGGTGGCGGGCCAGCAGCGAACGGGCCCGGTCGGCGACATCACGCGGCGAGCCGAGCGAGACCTCGGAGATCTCACCGGTCCGGTCGGTGGCCACGATCGACTCGCGCTGGTAGCCGCCCCTCACCCCGGCGTATGCGGCCCCGCCGGGAACCGCGTGGGCCAGCAGCCCCGGCTCCACCTGGGCCGGGGCCGTGCGGGCGCGCAGGTTGGTCTCAAGCCACCCCTGCTGGTAGGCGCCTCCCCCCTTCTCGAGAACCATCACGACCGGCCAGGGCTGCTCGGGCGAGTAGGACGAGAGCGACGAGCGGCTGCCCTGCGTGATGTCGAGCAGCGCCTGGACCGACGAGTAGCGCCCCTGGGTCGCGCTGCTCAGTCCGAGCGAGGGAGCGGGCCGCACCGACAGCCGTTCGAGGATCGGCCGGAAGGCCAGGGCCGGCTCGGGGTCGGAGTCGAGAGTCGCCGGCTGGTCGGCGATCGGCAGGAAGGCGATCATCACCTTCGGCCCGGGCGCCTGGGCGGCGAGCGCCTCCGTCGCCACGCCCGGCATCAGGGCAGACGAAAAAGCCCCGAGTGCGAACAGAAGGCGCGCAAGGCGCCATCGTTTCCGGCGGGCCATCGCCACTATTCTGACCTCATGCCGGGCGGCCCGGCGCAATCGCGCGCCTGCCCCCTGCCAGAATCGCCTTCACACCTGAGTTATGCGCCATTTCGTCAAATACACCTTCATCAAGGTCGACCCGGCCTGGCGGCGCCTGGACCCGGCCCAGCGGCTCTCCGACAAGCAGGAGTTCCTGGCCGCCTGCGAGGACTTCGGCTCCGACCACCTGCTCCAGGCCTTCACCACGGTCGGCATCCGCGGCGACTGCGACCTGATGGTCTCTGTGGAATGCGAGAACCTCGAGCGGATCCATGAGTTCGGGGTGGTCCTCAACCAGAGCGGGCTGATGAAGTGGAGCTCCATCCCCTACGCCTACCTGGGGATGCGCAAGAGCTCGGAATACTCCGACGAGGTCCGCTACGAGCCGCGCCCGTTCAAGGGCAACTACGTCTTCGTCTACCCGTTCGTCAAGAACCGCGAGTGGTACGCGATGGACGCCGACGAGCGCTGGCGGATCATGCAGGAGCACATCAAGGTCGGCAAGGAGTTCCCCGGGGTGGATAACCACACCTCTTACTCGTTCGGGCTCGACGACCAGGAGTTCGTCGTCGCCTTCGACACCAACGACCCCGGCTCATTCATGGACCTCGTCCACCGGTTGCGGACCACCGAATCCTCGGCATACACCGAGCGCGACACGCCGAGCTTCACCTGCATCCGCACGTCGGTCGAGCGCGCGCTGATCGCCCTTGACGGCGACCCGGTCTCCGCCGACGCACTGGCATGAGCCGCGTCCACCACACCTCGCCCGACCACGACTTCGACGAGGTCCGTGACATCACGATCATCGGCGCCGGGCCGGTGGGCCTCTCCGCGGCCTTCTGGGCGGGAATGCGTGAGGCCAGCGCGCGGATCATCGACTCGCTCCCCCAGGTCGGAGGCCAGCTGACCACCCTCTACCCGGAGAAGTGGATCTTCGACGTCCCCGGCCATCCGCGGATCCTCGCCAAGGACCTCGTGGAGGCCCACCGCCGCCAGACGCTCGAGCAGTTCGACGTGCCGGTCCACCTCGAGACCACCGCCGAGAGCGTCTCATGGGAGGGCGAGGGCGATGAGCGCATCGTCGTCCTCCACACCAACCGCGGCGACCTGCGCTCCCGGGCGGTGATCGTCGCCGGCGGCCACGGCGCCTTCGAGCCCAAGCTCCTGCCGGGCTACGACATGGCCCCTTGGCAGGGACGCGGCGCCCACTACATCGTCGGCTCCAAGCAGGAGTTCGCCGGCAAGCGCATCCTGATCGTCGGCGGCGGCGACAGTGCGCTGGACTGGGTGGTCAACCTGCTTGATACCGCCGACCGGGTCGGTCTCGTCCACCGCCGCGAGGGCTTCCGCGCACATGAGGCCACGGTCAAGGAGGTGACCGACGCCGTCGACTCGGGCGACGTAGACCTCTACGTCCCCTACCAGGTGCGCGACGTGGCCGGCGAGGGCGCGATCGAGAAGGTGACCCTCTTCCACTCCGAGACCGACGAGGAGGTCGAGGTCGAGACCGACGCGGTTCTCCTGCAGCTCGGCTTCAAGACCGCGCTCGGCCCACTGAAGGAGTGGGGCTTTGAGGTCGAGAAGGGCGCGATCAAGGTCTCCCCGACCTACGAGACCGCGCTGGAGAGGATCTGGGCCTGCGGCGACATCACCACCTTTGACGGCAAGCTGAAGCTCATTGCCACCGGCTATGCCGAGGCGGCCACCGCCGTCGCCCAGGCTGTCCACACGATGCGCCCCGACA
>JAUMBN010000160.1:0-8695 GCA_032119675.1 Solirubrobacteraceae bacterium
ACGTGGATGCTGCGCCGGCGCTCGTGATGGACCTTGAGGTCGGTCTCGTCCTTGAGTTCGCCGTGAGGACCGACGGTGCCCTTCTTGTTGCCGTCGCCCGCAACGTAGAGGGAGCACCCGACCCGGTCGCCTTCGACCCTGATCGCCGAATAGTCGCCGCGGACGCCACTTCCCAGGCGGGGGATCACGACAACCGGGAACTCGAGCCCCTTGGCCGCGTGGATCGTCATCAGGCGGACCGGGCCCGACGGGTCGACCTGCCCGTCGGCGTCGATCGCGCCCCCGACCGGCGCGTCGGTCTCGTTAGATACCGGGGCGGCGGTGTCGACCCAGTCGAGGAAGGCACGCGTGTCGCCGCCGTTCCTGCCGTCCCAGCCGTGGGCGAGGGCGACGAGCTTACGGACGTTGGCCAGCGCCAGCTGGCCGCCCGGGGCCTGGAGCAGCAGGCTCTGGTAGCCGGTGTCGCGGGCGATCCGGTCCAGCAGGTCGCCGGCGCCGAGGCTCGCCGACGCCTGCACCCAGCCGCCGAAGAGCTCGAGGTAGGAGCGCAGGCGCTCTCTCTCCTCCTCCCCGATCGCCGCAACCGGGGTGCCCGGCTCGGGCTCGCCGGCGCAGGCGTTCTCGACCGCCTCGAAGAGCGAGGCTGCGTTGCGCTGGAGCCGCTCCGCGCCCAGGAGCGCAAGCGTGTCGAGGCTCACGCCGCACATCGGCGACCTGAGCGCCCCGAGCAGCTGCTCCTCGTCGCGCCGGTTGGCCAGCAGCCGAACGTGGACCAGCAGGTCCCGCAGCTCCCCGCGCGACCACCAGCTCTCGCCCCCGTCGGAGACCGCCTCTATTCCGATGCGCCGGAGCTCCTCCCGGTAGGTGGCCATAGCCGTGCGGGTCTCCAGGAGGATGACGACCTCGCCGGTCCCGGCCTCGCCGTCCTCGACCAGCCGGCCGATGCGGTTGGCCACCAGGCGGGCCTCGGCGACCTCGGGCCCAGGCTCGCTGTCATCCCACAGGGACCGGTCGGTGAACAGCATCTCGACGAACGGCGCATGCCCTGCGGCACCGCTCCAGGGCGCGCGTGACGGGTCGTCGTGGCCGCTGGCTATGTCAACCCAGTCGAACCCGCTGCGGGCGTGGGCCTCCCTGAAGCCGGCATTGACGACGTCGAGGATCTCCGGCCGCGAGCGGTAGTTGCGCACCAGCTGCAGGCGCCTGCCGTCCTGCTCGTGGTCTTCGGCCACCTTCCGGAAGAGCTCGACGTCGGCGTGCCGGAATCCGTAGATCGACTGCAGGGGGTCTCCGACCTGGAAGCGCGCCGGAACCCCGAGCGCCTCGAAGAGCCGAAGCTGAAGGCCGTTGGTGTCCTGGAACTCGTCAACGAGCACCCGGCGGAACCGCCCGCGGTACTCGTCGGCAATCGCCGGGTGGTCGGTCAGCAGCCCGAGCGTTGCGAACACGACGTCCGAGAAGTCGCATCCACCCCGCCGTCGCTTCTCCCGGGCAAAGGCGGCGCCGTACTCGGCCAGGAGCTGGTCGAGGAGGGCGATCCAGCCATCGGGATCGTCTCCCGGGGCCGCCTCCGGGAGGCGAGGCTCGGCCTGCCCCGCGCTGCGCAGCCGGTCGTAGGTGCGGGCGATCTCCGTCGCGAGACCCTCGTAGCGATCGGCGGCCAGGAGATCAAGAAGGCGGTCCTGCTCCGGGCCCGAGAGCAGCCGCTCCACGGCGGCGGCAAAGGCTCGCCGGCGATACCCCGCAAGGTCGGCCTCGTCGACCACCGTGAAGGCGGGATCTACTCCGGCGACCAGGGCGTGGCGGCGCAGGACCCGGGCGCAGAACGCGTCGATGGTGGAGATCCAGGCGCCGTCGAGCGCCGCTACCGCGGCCCGCGCACGCGCCGACTCCGGCAGCTCCGAGGCGGCGATCGTCGCGAGGCGGCGCCTGATCCTGCCGCGCAGCTCGGCGGCCGCCTTCCGCGTGAAGGTGATCGTCAGGATCTCGTCGCACTCGAGCAGGTCGCCGGCACCGTCGCCCTCCAGGACGTCGCGAACGAACCTCTCGACCAGGACCAGGGTCTTGCCGGCGCCGGCGCTGGCCTCCAGCAGGAGCGGCTCATCGCGGTCGCTGACCGCCGCCACCTGCTCGGCGTTCAGGGGGCCGTAGGGGCCGACCATCGCCTCCCCGTCCCAGAGACGGGCTTCGCCGGCGCTCACCGGTACCTCCGGCAGATCTCCGGATGGGCGCAGCCCCCGTCGCGGGTGAACGCGCAGCGCTCCGGGGTGTCGGTGGGAGAGAGCTCGCCTTCGCCGATACTCGCCACCGCACCGGCGGCCAGCTCGCGTGCCTCCTCCAGCAGCTCCCGGAACTCGTCGCCCGACTTTCGGTCGGTGCCGGTGATGTCGGTTCGCTCCATGTCGGCTTCGGTCTCGATCGCGCCGCGGGGGCCCTTGCTGTCGGCGCGCAGCGAGGCGTACATCGAGCCGACCACCCTCTCGCCCGCCCTCTCCTGCTCGTAGACCAGCGCGTAGAGGGCGGCCTGGAGCACGCCGCGCTCCAGCCACTTGGCCGCGGGCCAGTCCTGGGAGGTCGAACCGGACTTGTAGTCGAGGACGATGGCATCTGCCCCGTCACGGTCGACGCGGTCGATCTGCCCCCTGAGCACCAGGCCGTCGCCGAGATCGGCCGGGGCGCTGCCTCCTGACCCGAACTCCATCTCGAACTCCGCCGGGACGAACTGCGAGCCCGAACCGGATTCCTGGAGCAGGAACCCGGAGAGCATCCTGCTCATCCGGCGACGCATGATCCGCTCCTGCACCGGGTCCGGCGAAAGAAGCTCGATCCCCTCGACGGTCTCGTCGAGCACCGCAAGGGCCGCGTCGACGTTGTCGGGCGTAAGCCGGCGGTCACCCTCGGGCAGCGACTCGAAGACCGCCTTGAGCGCCCGGTGGGCGGCGTCGCCGAAGCGAAGGCTCTCGGAATCCGGCTCGAGGGTTTCGGGCCGGATGAACCGCTCGACGAACCAGGAGACCGGGCAGCGCAGGTAGAGCTCGAGCGAGGTCGCCGACCAGACACCACGGCCGGCGAGACCCTCGACGGCCGTGGGGGTGGTCAACCGGTAGGACTCTTCACGTCCCTCCCGGGGGGAGAGCCCGGCCAGCTCGAGCTGGAACCCGCTCGGCGCGAGCCTGGGGTCCTCTTCCCAGCCGGTCTCGCCCAGCCGACGGACAAGCAGGTCGGGCCCCGGGTCGAAGAGGTCCTCAATGTCGTCAAGGAAGAGCGAGGGGTTCGCCGGCTCGCCGGCGTCGGTCATCCGGTAGTGGCTCCAGGCCAGCATCCGCTCGGCGCGCGAGAGGAGTGCGTGAAGCAGGTGGCGCTCTGCCGCCACCCTGTCGGGCTGGCCGTCCGGCCAGAGCGGGTCGAGCCCGGCCTTCGCGGCGGCGGCGTCGACCCGGGCCCGGGTCATATCCCCCAGGAAGGCACTCTCCCTGCCCCGGCTCGGATACTGGCTCTCCTGCATCCGCGCCACGACCAGGGTGTCAACCCGGCGGGCGCGCAGCGCCAGCGGCCGGGCAACCGAGACGGCCCCGGGAACGAGGCTCTCCCCGACCTCGATCTCCCGCGCGGCGAGCTCGGCGACCGCCTGGGCGGGCGTGGGCGCCAGGTCCAGCGAGCGCGCCAGCAGCCACTCGAGGTCTTCGAACCCGACGAGAAGGTCGGCCAGCGCCTCGGCATTTCGCAGCTGCGCCGACGAGAGCACGGGGGCCTGGCCCTCTCCGGCGGCCGTGGCGAGAATCCGCCGCGCCTGGGCGGCGCACCTGCGGAAGCCCTCCGCCTGGCTGTCGGCGAAGCCGTCCCTGAGCACCTCGAGCGCGGTTATCGAGTCGAGCCCGCTGATGCGAGACCACTGCTCCTCGCCCTGCCTGAGGCTCTCCACCGAGCCCTGGCGCAGGGCGCGCTCGAGGGCGTCGGCCTGCCAGAGGAACTCCGGGCCGCTGACGCCGGGGGTCCGCAGCCAGGTCACCAGCTCGGCAACCAGCTCCCTGGACTCCGGGGACGACGGGTCCGGCGCGAGGGCGCACCGCATCAGCGCAAGGACGCCACGGACCAGCGCCGTGCGCCCGATTACCACCCTCTGGCGCAGGGCGATCGGCACGCCTGCCTCGCCGAAGACGGCCTCGATGAGCGGAACTGTGTCCTCGTCGATGTCCCGGATCGCGACAGCCACGTCCTCGGGCGCAATCCCCCCGCTTCCGGTCAGGGCGGCCACCCGGGCGGCCACGAGCTCGAGCTCGGCCCGCTCGCTTCCCCCCACGTAACGCTCGACCGCCTCCCCCGGGTCGACGGGGCGGGCGTCGAGCTCGAAGAGCTGCTCCTCCAGGCCGCCGAGGGGGCCGGCGCTGCCCGGGGCATAGTGGGCAGAGCCGCGGTCGCATCGGCGCACCGCACCGTCGGCGAGGTCCTCGAGCCTCCGGTAGACCGGCGCGCGGGCCTCGAATGCCGCCCGTTCCTCGAAGGGGAAGGAGACGGTGACCGCCGCAACGGCCGGCCCTGAGAGCGCCTCGATGGTGGCCAACTGGCGCCCGGAGAAGTCGTCGAAGCCGTACAGGTAGACCGGTGCCTGCCCCCATGCCTGCGGCGCGGCGGTCAGGGCCACTAAAAGCTCGCCGACGAAGCTCGACTCGTCCCGGGCGCCGAGCGCCTCCAGCCGCTCGCGGTAGGAGCGGTAGAGGGTCGCCAGGTCGGTGGCGTAAGGTTCGAGGCTCGGTTCCGAAGCGGCCCACGCTCCCATGACGGCCTCGAACCGGGCCGGGTCTGCGCCGGCTTCACCCAGTTCGTCGGCGAACACCACGAGCGCCGGGGCAAACCCGTCTTCGGTAGCCGACAGCCGCAGGGACGAACGGAGTCGCCCCTGCTCGAGGGCCTCGTCGGCAACCACGCGGGCAATCCGCTCGAGCCGGAAGCGCGCCAGCGGCCGCGGGTCGAAATCCAGCCGGCGGGCCATCTGCTCCCAGAGCCCACGAAACCCGGCAACCTTCACGGCGGCGGTAACGCCGCGGCCGGCCAGCTCCCGGCGCAGGAGATCGGAGTCGGCGGCGGTGGGGACGACGAGGGTCGGGTCGAGCCCGCCGGTGGCGGCCTGCTCTACCGCCTCGAGGACGAGGCCGGCCTTGCCGGAGTTGACCGGCCCGGTGATCAGTTCGAGTGGCACCTGCGCCTAGGGTCGCGCAGCGAGCGGCGGATCTGACGGGTGCGCCGGGCGGATACGGGAGGGGCTCAGGCGGCGTCGACGGCCTCGTCGCCGGTGGCGGTGGCGACCTTCTCCTCGAGCTCCTCGGCGTCGGCGGTGCGGCGGCTCTCCCGCGCCCACTCCTCGTCGAACTCGACCCGCCACTTGCCTTCCTCGTTCTGCTGCATGGCCAGCTTGGCGCGGAAGGGACGGCCGCTGCGGCCCCGGAAACCTGTCACCTGCTTTGCGGTCACGCCGGTGGTGATCAGCTCGCGGGCGATGGTCTCGTTGAGGGTCTTGCCGGCCTTCTTCTTCCAGATCACGAACCCGCATCCGGGGTCCTCGGGCGACCAGCAGGAGAAGCCCTTGCGGTTCTCGATGATGTCCTGGCCGCAGACCGGGCAGGGCCCGAGGTTGGCGCGGGGAATCTTCACGTCCTTGAGCTTGGTGTCCAGCTCGGTGATGGTCGCGTCGGCGAAGCCGGCGATGTCGGACATGAACTTCTTTCGCTGCTCCCTGCCCTCCTCGATCTCGTTGAGGCGTTTCTCCCATTCGCCGGTGAGCGCCGGCTCGGTCAGGGGATGGCCGTCGAGGAGGCGGATCACGTTCATCCCCTTCTCGGTCGGAACCAGGGCGCGGCCCTCGCGCTCCACGTATCCAACATCGATCAGCCGCTCGATTATCGCCGCTCGCGTGGCCGGTGTGCCGATTCCCGACTCGGTCATCGCCTCGCGCAGCTCCTCGTCCTCGACAAATTTTCCGGCCCCTTCCATGGCGCCAAGCAGCGAGGCGTCCGAGTAGCGGCCGGGCGGCTTGGTCTCCTTCTCGAGCGACTCGACGTCCTTGACCTGCGCCCCCTCGCCCTTCTCGAGCTTCGGAAGCTGCTGGTCTGAGCCGGAGTCCTCGTCCCCCTTCTTGTCGCTCTCGGCGAGCTCGCCCCACACCCCGCGCCAGCCGGGAACGACCAGGACCTTGCCCCGGGTGCGAAAGACGTGGCCGGCAACCGTGGTCTCGACGCGGGTGTTCTCGAACTCGGCGTCGGGGTGGAAGATGGCCAGGAAGCGCCGGGTGACCATGTCGTAGATCTTCCGGTCGTCGTCGTTCATCTTGTCGAGGCGGTGCTCGGCGTTGGTCGGGATGATCGCGTGGTGGTCGCCAACCTTCTCGTCGTTGACCACACGGGCGATAGGCAGGAGGTCTAGCCCGCAGACGTAGGCGGCCGCCTCGCGGTAGGCCTCGTCGTGGCCGACCTTCTCGGCCGTCGGCTTGATCTCGGCGACCATGTCGGAGGTCAGGAACTTGGAGTTGGTGCGCGGGTAGGTGAGCGCCTTGTGCTCCTCGTAGCAGCGCTGGGCGGCGGCCAGCGTCCTGCGCGCCGAGAACCCGAAGCGCGAATTTGCTTCTCTCTGGAGCGATGTGAGGTCGTAGAGGAGGGGCGGCTGCTCGGTGCGCTTCTTCTTCTCGAGCTTCGTGATCTCACCCCGGCCATCCTTTACGTCGGCGACGATCGCCGCGGCATCCTTCTCGGCGGGGAGCCTCGGCTTGGCGCCGGCGTGGTACCGGCCCTCGTAGGCGCGGCCGTCGTCGGTGGCGAACTTCGCGTCGACCAGCCAGTACTTCTCGGGGACGAAGGCCCGAATCTCCTCCTCGCGCCGCGTGAGGATGGCGAGCGTCGGCGTCTGGACACGGCCGAGCGAGACGGCGCCGTCGAAGGACGAGCGCAGACGGATCGTCGCCGCCCGCGTCGCATTCATGCCGACGATCCAGTCGGCCTCCGAGCGCGACCGGGCCGCCTCCTCCAGGCGGTGGAACTCGTCGGCCGGCCGCAGGTGCTCGAGCCCCTCCTTCAGCGCCGTGTCGGTCATCGACGAGAGCCAGAGGCGCTCGACCGGCTTCTTGGATCCGGACTTCTCGTACAGGTAGGCGAAGATCAGCTCGCCCTCGCGCCCGGCGTCGCAGGCGTTGATGACCTGATCAACATCGTCGCTGCGCAGGAAGCGGCGCACGACCTTCATCTGCTTCTGGGAGCGCTCGTCGCGGACGTCGAGCTTGAACTTCTCGGGAACGATCGGCAGGTCAGCCATACGCCAGCGCTTGAACTTCTCGTTGTATTCCTCGGGCTCGGCGAGCTGTACCAGGTGCCCCACCGCCCAGCTGATGATGTGGTCCGGACCCTCCAGCCAGCGCTCGGTCTTGTCTCCGGGGCTCTTGCCCTTGGCGAACGGCCCGGGCAGGACCCGGGCAAGATCTTTGCCCACGGAAGGCTTCTCGGCGATGACGAGGGTCTTTCCCATGGGCGGGCAGGTTAGCGGCCGCTTCCCCGGCCTCCCGTCCCTCGGCGCCAATAACCTCCGTGACAATCGTGGCCGGGGACAGGGTCTGGACAGAGGCCGGGAGGGCGCTGCGTCGGCGCCGTGACGAGCCACGCCCTCCGGGCGACCGGAGCCATGACGACTGGGATTTCGACGCACCGCCGGCCGGTTCCGGGGCCCGCTCCTCCGGCGGGGACGCCCCGGCCGCCGGTTCCCCGGTGAAGAAGGGCCCGAACCACCGGGTCCGCCAGTCGGTCGCGTTCGCGGTCGCGGCCGCCGTCCTGCTTCTCGCCGTGATCCTGCTCCTCGGGTCCTGCGGGAGCCCCGGCGAGGACGCGGTCCGCAAGTACTCGCAGGCCTGGGCCAAGGGCGACTGGGCCGCGATGTACGAGCAGCTCACGCCCGAGAGCCAGAAGAAGGTCTCACTGATCGAGTTCGCGCAGGCGGGCCGGGAGGCGCTCGCCACCGCGACCGCCCCCGAGACCGCGGTAGGTACCGCCGAGCCCCAGGCCGGCGACAACGGCCAGTGGCGCGTTCCCACCACGGTGAAGACACGGATCTTCGGGACGGTGCGGGGCGACACCATCCTTCGCGTCGACACCGGGTCCGACGAGAGGAAGATCGCCTGGTCGCCTTCGCAGGTCTTCCCCGGACTGCGCAGCGGCGAGCAGCTCACCCGGGAGACGGTGATGCCGGCCCGCGGCACCCTGCTGGCCCGCGACGGGACGGCCCTCGCCAAGGGCCCTGAACGCAGCTCGCCGATTCCCGAGGTGGCTTCGCAGGTCGTAGGACAGGTCGGGCCGGTTCCCCCGGAGATGGCTCTGGAGACGAGCGCCCTGGGCTACCCGCCCGATGCACAGGTCGGAACCAGCGGACTCGAGCGGATCTTCAACCCCCAGATCGGCGGCCTGCCGTCGGGCTCCCTCAAGGCAGGGCCGCGGACCATCGGGCGCAGCGCCGGCTCCCCCGGCCGGACGGTTCGCACCACCATCTCACCCTCGCTGGTGAGGGCTGCCGCGACCGCGGTGGCCGGGCGCGACGGCGGGGCGGTGGCCATGGACCCGGTCAGCGGCGCGGTCCTCGCCTTTGCCGGCCAGGCCTTCTCGCTGCTCCAGCCTCCCGGCTCGACCTTCAAGGTCATCACCACGGCGGGCGCGCTTGAGGCCGG
>JAUMBN010000161.1:0-7451 GCA_032119675.1 Solirubrobacteraceae bacterium
ATCGTCCTCCAGGGAACGGGACAGGCCGAGCTGCGCAAGGGGCCCGGCCATTACGAGCCCACGTCACTGCCAGGCCAGCGGGGGACGGTCGGGATCGCCGGCCACCGCACCACCTGGGAGCAGCCGTTCCGCCGGATCAACGAGCTGGAGGCCGGCGACCGCCTGGTCATGGCCATGGCTTACGGCCGCTTCTCATACCTGGTGGAGAAGACCCGGATCGTCAGGCCCTCGGAGGTGAGCGTGCTCGCGGCTGGCCGGGGACGGGAACGGCTGGTACTCACCGCCTGCCACCCGCTCTACAGCACCGCGCAGCGGATCGTGGTCTTCGCTCGGCTGGAGAGCGCCGTTCCGCTGGGCGTCGCCGCCTGAGCGACAACGGGGGACCGAGGAATCGAACCTCGAGCAAGGGTTTTGGAGACCCCTATGTTGCCATTACACCAGTCCCCCAGCGGGGCCGGAGGATAGCCCGCCGGCGATGCCCCGGTCGGCTCCGGCCCCCGGCGCCGGAGCCGTCCGGGCGGCGAATATGGTCGGCCTGCCAGCCAACCCGCCGAATCGAGGTTCCATGCGCCATCCGCTTCTTCCCGCTGTCGCCATCGCCGCCGTGGCGGCCCTCGGACTCGCCGCCTGCGGCTCGGACCAGACCGAGACCGTCGACGTGACCGACAGGGTCACCGACACCGTCCAGGCCACCGACACCGTGACCGACACGGTCACCACCGGCGGCGGAGACGTGAACCTGACCTGCAACGTGGGCGGGCTGAAGAACGTCCAGGGTGGCGAGGCGACCGTGACGATCACCGCCAGCAACGTCGACCCGAGCCAGGCCGACTCGGCCACCTGCCCGGAGGCGAAGGTCGTCGCCCGCCAGGTGACCGCCGGCGGTGCCGAGATTCCGGTGAACGCGGACGGCTTCCAGTGCGAGCCTTCGGTCCAGTCGACCGGCCCCGACGTCGTTGACTGGGAGTGCAACTTCAAGGGCGCCGACACGGCGACCGACATCACGATGAGCTTCCAGGTCACCTACACCGGCTGACTGGCGAGCACGCCCCTAAGGAGAGGAGTGCGGGCGGAGGGACTCGAACCCCCACGGCCAAGGCCACCGGCTCCTAAGGCCGACGCGTCTACCAATTCCGCCACGCCCGCGCGCCCGCGAGCCTAGCCGCAGCGCGGCAGCCCCGGTGCGCCGCTGGCGCCCGGCCGAAGCTCCCGTTATCTTCGCTAGCTGTGAGCTGGACCGAACACACCGGGGAGCCGGTGATCGAGCATCCGAACCGCGAAGGGTCGGGACCCCAGACGATGCGGGCGATCGTGATCGTCCTGCTGCTCGCCTCCACCCTCCTGATCGCGATCGTCACCTTCGGCGGCTGGAGCGTCCTTATGGGGATGAAGGCGGTCTGCATCGCCTGGATCCTGCTCTACCTGGTCTGCGCCTGGTACGTCGGCAAGTGGAACCGTGGGCTCCTGCCGGTGATTGCCGCCCTGGCCACCATGATGGGGGTGTTCGCCTTGGTTGCCGTTCCCGCCTGGACCGACCGCAACGCCCCCGGCCTCACCCAACCGGCGATCGACTCCGGCGTGCTCGGCACCCTCACCGCACTGCTGGTGCCGGTTCAGATCCTCCTCATCGCGGCCGCGATGTACGCGTTCAACCAGAAGTGGAACGTCGAGGTTGAACACTGGCCCGAAGAGGAAGGCCGATTGCCCGCCGGCGCCTGAGCTTCGCTCCGGCGCCCGACCATCACCCGGCCCGGGTGGCGGAACGGCAGACGCGGGGGTCTCAAAAACCCCTGTCCTCACGGACGTGCGGGTTCGAATCCCGCCCCGGGCACTTCGGCTCCGTCACCGGCTCGGCCTGACGGCCACTAGCCTCCGGTGGGAATCATGCGCGACTACCTTGAGCGGGCCCATGAGTGGCTCGAAGGCCAGCACGAGTCGCACCGCGACCGTCACCCGGTGCTGCGGGCCTTCCTGGTCGGCCTCGGCGCGGTCCTGATCCCCGTCGGCATCGTCCTGATCCCGCTTCCGGGCCCCGGGTTCCTGCTGATCGCGGTTGGGCTGGGGATCCTTTCGCTGGAGTTCCACTGGCCCCGGAGGATGCTCAGGAAGCTGATGGACTCACCGCTGATGGGTGCTCCCCCAAAGGCCGCCGAGCCCCTGCCGGCGCAGGCCGGAGGCGAGGGTTCCGGACCCGTGCTTCCTGCGGATGCCACCCCGGATCCCGAAGACGCTCAGCGCAGGTAGCGGACCAGCGGCTGGCCGGACCCTTCGCTGAGGGTGTAGTAGCCCTCACATTCCGGCGCCGCGGCAACCGTTTCGCCCTGGGGCTCGACCTCGACCAGCCGCGGTGAGGGAGTTTCACTGAGCGCGCCAGCGACCGAGGATCCGCCGTAGGCGTCGAGGCCGAAGTAGCTGCGCACCAGGACCGTCTTTCCGTCGGGGCAGGCATCGGCCGCCGTGACGAGTCCCTCCCTCAGCTCGCGCAGGTACTCGAGCGTGACCGTCTCGCCGGTGAACGAAGGCGCCGTGGCCCTGTAGACGCGAGAGCGCTCTTCCCGCTTGGTGATGACGAAGAGGTCTCCGCTCCGGGGATCCACGACCAGGGCCTCGGCGTCGCGCGGGCCGTCCGGGTAGACGAGGTCGACGGAGGCCGCCGGCGCCGCCGGCAGCACCGCCCCGCTGGTCGAGGCGCCGAGGTCCGGCTCGGGGACGCGGTAGACGCGTACGGAGCCGCGCGAGGCATCGTTGTCACCGATGTCGCCGACGTAAAGCCAGTCCGGGGAGCCCGCCGGGCCGGGACCGCGGGCCATGTCCTCCCAATCGACGTTCTCAGCGCCGGCCAGTGGGAGGGTGGCCCTGACCTGTCCGTCGCTCCCCAGCGCGTAGAGACTGGCTGCCCCGCCGCTGTCGTTGTGGGCCCAGACCACACCTCGGTTCGTGCGGCTGGCGGCCAGGCCAGAGGCCTCGGTCACGGGGCCCGGAACAGCCCCCAGAACGACGCTTCGGGCGGTCGCTGCCCCGGCCTGCCCCCGCCGTGCCGCATCCTGCTCGCCGGTCAGCGTGCGCTGGGTCGAGCCCCTGCCGCCATCTGTCCCGTTCCCCGAAGTCAGGGCCACGGCAAGGGCTACGGCTACGCCGACAACCCCGACGACCAGCACGATCGCGAGCCGGCGACCCACCGGTGTCAGCGCGGAAGGTTGAGCCCGACGAGCCTTGGCAGCTCGCTGATGAGGCCGGTCACCGGGTCGACCCGACGCCCCTGCGCCTGGGCGTCCTCGCGGCGGATCATCGCTGCGCGGATCAGGTTCCCGCCGATCGAGCGCGCCGGCTCGGGAGGAAACGCCTTGACCCTCGGCTCGACCAGCGGCAGCCGCGTGTACTCGTCGTCCACGCCGAGCGCCAGTCCGCTGAGGATCTTGCCGCCAAGGTGCGAGGGGCCGACACCGTGGCCGGTGAACCCCCAGCCGGCGTGGAGGCGACCGCTGCTGCGGTAGACGGGGAGCGTCCGGGGGGCGACGTCGATTGGGCCGCCCCAGGCGTCGGTCACCTCGCGGCCCTCCAGCGCGGGGAAGAAGCGCCGCATCGTCGCGGCGGTGCGCTCGACGACCTCCGGGTCGACGTGGAGCGCCGGGGAGTGGAGCCCGCGGGGCGCCACGCGGCCGCCGCCCCAGCCAAAGGCGATGCGCCCGTCCCTGGTGGTGCGGAAGTAGTGGATCATCTTCTGGCAGTCGGTGATCGCCTCTCCCCCGGTCCAGCCGATCTCCTCGATCACGTCGGGCACCGGCTCGGTGAGGACGATGTGGCTGGAGGCAACGCTGATCTCGCGCGAGAAGGCGGGCCAGCGCGAGGTCCGCCAGTTGACCGCGAGGACCGCGTTACGGGCGTGGACGCGCCCGCGCCCGGTCCGCACGGTGATCGAGTGCTCGCCCTGGTCGATCTCCCCCACCTCGCTGTGCTCGAAGAGCTTTACCCCGCGACGCAGCAGGGCTTCACGCAGGCCGAAGGCAAGGCGCGCCGGCTGGACCGTAGCCCCGATCCTCTTCCAGGCTCCGCCGCGAAAGACCGGCGACCGGCAGAGCTCGTCGACCTGCTCGGGAAGCAGTTCGACGACCTCCTCGTCGATCCCGAGGCGGCTCAGGCCCCAGAGCGCATCGCGCCAGGCGCCGTCCTGGTAGGGAGCGGCCGAAACCTCGAGGTGCGGCGCCTGGTGATACCAGGCATCGAACTTCTGCGAGCGGCAGAACTCGCCGATCTCGAGGATCGAGCGATCGGCCTGCCTGGCCAGCTCGAGCGCCGGGTCGAGGCCGTAGGTGCCGGCGAGCTCGGGAACGTACTCCCAGTAGCCGTTTACGAAGCCTCCGTTACGCCCACTCGGGCCGTGGCCGGCCTGCCCGGCCTCCAGCACGACAACCTCTGTCTCAGGGTCACGCTCCAGCAGCTGCCAGGCGGTCCACATTCCCAGGTAGCCGGCGCCAATGATCACTACGTCGGCGTCGAGCGGCCCCTCGAGCGGTGGCGCCGCCTCGGGCGGGCCGCCGGCCTCTTCGATCCACCAGCCTGTAGCGGTGTGCTGCATCGCCGCCAAGATATCGCCGACGCTCAGGCGAGCAGCGCCTGGAGCTCGTCGGCCATGCCCGGAGCACAGGCCATCACCCCGGCGGGGAGGTCGCCGGCCGGCTCCAGCTCCCTGACCTCGAGTCCGGCGGCCTCGCAGATGATGCGGCCCGCGGCCACGTCCCACTCCTTCACGCCGCGCTCGAAGTAGGCGTCGCACCGGCCGGCGGCCAGCCAGGCGAGGTCGAGGGCGGCGCTTCCCCCTCGGCGGATGTCACGGACCACAGGCAGGAGCCGGGCCACGGTGGCCGCCTGGCCGCGCCGCACCTCGGCGTCGTAACCGAAGCCGGTGGCCAGCAGGCAACGGCCAAGGTCGGTGACCATCGTGGGGGCAATCCCTGCCCCGTTGAGCTCCGGCGCCCCTCCGGCGCGGGCGGTGAAGCACTCCTCGCCGACCGGGTCGTAGACCACTCCAGCGTGGCCATGGCAGGCAACCGAGACGCACCAGAGCGGGTTTCCGTAGATGTAATTGACCGTCCCGTCCAGCGGGTCGACGATCCAGCGCAGCCCACTCGAGCCGGCGCGCTCCTCCCCTTCCTCACCCACGACGCTGTCGTCCGGTCGCCGCTCGGAGATCACCCTGCGGATCGCCTCCTCGGCGGCGACGTCGGCCTCCGTTACGGGATCGGTGGGTGTGCTCTTGGTCTGGACTGCGCCGGCGACCCGGCCCTGAAACTCGAGCAGCACCGCGGCCGCCGCCCGGGCCGCTTCCTGCGCGACGGCCAGGAGCTGCCCGTCGTCGGGCTCGCTCACGCAGCCGCCAGGTCGAGGGCGGGACGCCGGTCGACCCAGGGACTGGCCTGCTCGACCTGCCAGCCGAGCTGCATCAGCGTGACCTCGTCGCCCGGACGCCCGCCGAGCTGGGCCGAAAGGGGCAGTCCCAGCCCGTCGAAGCCGGCGGGCAGCGAGGCGGCAGGTTGGCCGATCGTGTTCCAGATCCCGTACCAGGGCACCCGGGCCGCCGCCGCGTTGAGCGTCCAGATGGCGCCGCGGCCGTGGAGCTCGCCAACCTCGAACGGGCGCCCCGACGGTCCCGGCATCAGCACGACGTCGGCACGGTCGAAGACGGAGTTGATCTGCGCCGCGATCGCCGGCTCGGCGGCCCGGGCCTGGGCCAGCATCGAGTCGGAAACCAGGCTTCCCAGCCGGGCCATACCCCGCGTGCGGCGCTCCAGCCGTTCCGGGTGGGGCAGGCCGGAGACGTCGTCGTTGATCGAACGCAGGTAGCGGGCAACGGTCGTAAGGAAGGCGGCCGGCGGATAGTCGATCTCCTGCTCGAAGACCTCATGGCCCAGGTCCCGGAGGACGTCGGCGGTCTGGTGGACGGCGGCGAGCTGCTCAGCGCCCAGCTTCGTCAGGGCGCCCGGGGGCGGCTTCACCGACACGGCGATCCTCAGCTTGCCCGGGTCGGCCTGCGCAGCGGCTGCATAACCCTCGGGCGGGCCCTCCTCGGCCGCGGCGTCCATGAAGAGGGCGGCGTCCGCCACCGACCGGGCCAGCGGGCCGTAGACGGTCAGGCCATTCCAACCGTCGAAGTGGTTGGGGCCGAGCGAGATCCGGTCGCGCTGGGGCTTGAGGCCGAAAAGGCCGTTGAAGGACGCGGGAATGCGCACCGAACCTGCACCGTCGGAGCCGTGGGCCACCCCGCAGAGGCCCGCGGCCGCCGCCGCGCCGGCGCCACCGCTGGAGCCGCCGGTCGTGAAGTCCGGGTTCCAGGGGTTGCGGGTCGAACCGAAGGCCAGCGTCTCGCACAGGGGCCAGATCGTGAGCTCCGGGACGTTGGTCTTGCCGATGATGATCGCCCCCGCCTCACGGAGCCGGACCACCATGTCGGAATCCCGCGGCGCGGGGCGCCGGTCGGTGGCCAGGCTGCCCCAGGCCGTGCGCTCGCCGGCCACGTCGGTGTCGTCCTTGATCGGGACCGGAACGCCGAGCAGCGGCTTCTCCTGCGCGGAGCCGCCGCCGGCCGCGTCGACGGCGTTTGCCTGTGCCAGCGCGTCCTCGGCGAACACGACCCGGTAGGCGTTCAGGAGCGGGTCGACCTCGGCGATCCGCTCAAGCGTTGCCTCGACCACCTCACGGGCCGTGCACTCGCCGTCGCGAACCATCTGCGACTGGCGGGCGGCTCCTGCGTAGGCGAGATCCGTGGCGTCCATTGCCGTGCGAACACTAGTCTCCCCGCGCAGTGGCGACCATCGCGACCAGTGGCAGCGTTCCCGGCGAGCCGCGCCCCGCGTTCGGGGAAGCCGAGCGGGTAGCTGCCGAGGAGCTGGCCGGGCGCCTGGAGGGAATGGGCCGCGACGCAGCGATACAGCCGTTCTGGGTGCGTCCCTACTGGTGGGCATCCCAGGCGATCTGCGCCGGTATCGGGGTCATCGCGAGCGTTATCGCGATCCGGGGACCGCTGGCCGGGCTGCTGGTCGCCTTCGCGGCGCTGCTCCTCTCCCTTGCCGACGAGACGAGGTTCCAGCCCCTCCGGCGCCTCACCCCGGCCCGCGGCGGCCAGAACGTCGTCTCGCGTCCTCCGGCCGATCCCCCCGAGGGAGCGATCTTCCTCGTCCTTACCGCGGCGATCGACGACCGCCGGCCGGCCAGGAGCACCGGCATCGCCCGCTCGCTGATCCTGGCCAACGCCATCGGCATCGCCCTGGTGGCCGTCTGCGCGGGAATCCGGCTGGCCGGCTTCGGCGGGCTGCTGCTCGACATCGCCCAGCTGCTTCCCACCCTGTTCCTGCTGGCGATGATCCTCGCCCTGCTCGACCGTGGCACGGCGAATCCCGAGAGCGACACCAGCGCCTGCGACGCCGTTCTGGAACTCGTGGCCCGGCTCGACGCCG
>JAUMBN010000162.1:0-7019 GCA_032119675.1 Solirubrobacteraceae bacterium
CCAGCGCCGCCCACGGAGCGCCGCTCGGCGAGGACGAGGTCCGTGCCACCAAGGAGGTCATGGGGATGGACCCCGACAAGACCTTCTTCGTGCCCGAGGCCGTCGCCGAGCACATGAACATGACAGCCCGCGGCGAGGAGCTGAAGGCCGCGTGGGAGAAGCGCCTGGCCGAGTGGAAGCTGGAGAAGCCCGAACTGGTCGAGGAGTGGGAGACCGCCTGGGCCGGCAGGCCGCTTCCCGGCTTCGACGGGTCGCTGCCGCCCGACTGGGGCACCGACTCGATCGCCACCCGGGTCGCCGGCCAGAAATGCATGGCCGCCTTCTCGAAGTACACGCCGACGATGATGGGCGGAGCCGCCGACCTGAGCGAGTCGACCAAGACCGAGTTCCCGGGTGGCGAGAGCGAGCACTTCAGCCCCACCCAGCCCGGCCGCAACGTCTTCTTCGGCGTCCGCGAGCACGGCATGGGGGGAGCGGTCAACGGCATGGCCGCCCACGGCGGGATCCTGCGCCCGTACGGGTCGACCTTCATGCAGTTCTCCGACTACATGCGCGGGGCGGTCCGCCTCTCGGCGCTGATGGAGCTGCCGGTCGCCTGGGTCTACACCCACGACTCGATCGGCCTCGGCGAGGACGGCCCGACCCATCAGCCGGTCGAGCACCTTGCCGCGCTGCGGGCTATCCCCAACCTCACGGTCATCCGCCCCTGCGATGCCGACGAGACCGCCGAGGCCTGGCGGATCACCATCAACGGGCTCCACGGCCCGGCGGCCTTCGCCCTCAGCCGGCAGAACCTGCCGGTCTACGAGCGTGGCGAGGGCGAGCCGTTCGCGTCGGCCGCCGGGCTGGACAAGGGCGCCTACGTCATGCGCGAGGCCGAGGGCGAGCCGCAGGCGATCGTCGTGGGAACCGGCAGCGAGGTTGAGATCGCGGTCGCCGCCGCCGACACGCTCGCCGCCGACGGCATCCCCACCCGGGTGGTCTCCTTCCCGAGCTGGGAGCTCTTCGAGGCCCAGGACCGGGCCTACCGTGACTCGGTCTTCCCCGAGGGGATCCCCTCCGTCTCGGTCGAGGCAGGGATCGGCCAGGGCTGGGAGCGCTGGGTGGACGGGGTCGTGTCGGTAGAGAGGTTCGGCGCGTCGGCGCCGGGCCCGGAGGTGATGGAGAAGCTGGGGATCACCCCGGACAACGTTGTCGACAAGGTGAAGGAGATGGTGAAGTGAAGCTCTACGTCTGTTACGGAGACTGGAAGCGGCCGATCTTCGGCCACAAGCACCCTTGCGGGGAGGCCCACCAGGCCCTCCTGGACGCCGGCTACGACCCGGAGGTCGTGAAGGTCTACGGCCTTGGGCCGCTGCCGATGTGGATGCAGCCCAAGCGCAGGCAGGTCGTCGACCTCACCGGCAGCCCCTGGGTCCCGGCGCTCGAGCTGGACGACGGGACCGCGATCGGTGACTCCAAAGAGATCATCGCCTGGGCGAAGGCCAATCCCGCCCCGGCCGCCTAGCGTTCCCTCAGCTCGGCCCCGGCGGCACCGCAGCGCGGCTCAGCGCAGCACGAAGAAGCCGTCGCCGAGCTGGGCGATGACGTCGGTCAGTGGCCGGTCGCTCACCGGTATGGCGCCGGAGAACGGCTCCCAGAGCGCGATCACCAGCGCGATGTCGACGGCCACCACCGCGACCAGCAGCACGATCAGCCGCCCGGTCTTCGGCCGCCCGGCGGTCATCGCCGCCGCGTTGACGACCACCGCCAGCCCTGCGAGGAAGAGCGCGAAGACGAACAGGTCGGGCAGGTGGGTGCTCTGCGCGGTTACCCGCTCCCGCCTGGCCGTGGTCAGGTCGTCGAGCGAGGCGAGCATCTCGGCGCCTGCCTGAGTCGTGGTGCCCGGGGCCGAGGCGGCGCTGCGCACCCCGCTCTCCAGCCCCTGGATCGAGGCCTCGAGCGGCTCGGGCGTCGGGTCGTCGAGCGTCAGCTCCCAGCCCGGCCCCAGGTCGGTCTCCAGGAATCGCTTAAGGGGAGCGTGGGCCTGCCGGGTTGGCACCTCGGCGGTCGCCCAGGCCAGCCGGGCGGCGGCCGAGGCCTCGCGGGCCACGGCGTCCTGGGCCCGGTTCCAGTTGTCGACCTGGCCGACGAGGGTGAGCCCGGCGATGATCCCGAAGATCGCGCAGAGGCCGGGCATAAGCTGCCCGGCGACCGTGTGATGGTTCTCGCGCGGCTGGTCCCGCGAGGTTCGCTCGATCAGCCGCCGGACGGCCAGTGCCGCGCCGGTGAAGAGCGCCACCGAGGCCAGGACGATCAGCCAGCCGGGAAGAGAGGAGAGCCAGGCCATCTCAGTCGGCCACGACGTGGGTCGAGCAGATGAAGTCCTGGGCGGCCCGGTTCTGGCCGTCCCAGAGTGGCCAGAGGTAGAAGACGAGGACGATCACCGTCCCGCCGATGACGGTTACCGCGTTGCCGATCGTCGCGATCAGCCCGTAGAGGAGGCCCATCACCAGGAACTGCCTCACCAGCGCGGGCCCGTAGGTCATCGCCTGTCCGTTGTCGCGCACCACGCGGATCCCCATCGCCTGCATTCCCCAGGTCCGGCCGTTGTTGGCCCCCCGGCGGGCCATGGTCATCGGCTGGTAGGTCAGCTCGACCACCAGCGACCAGGCCACGATCACGAGAATCGCGCCGCCCAGCCGCGCGGTGTCGGCGGCGCTCAGCCCGGGAATGCGCCCGTCGACCGTCTGGCCGTCCTGGATGCTCTCGATGTCGATCGCCTGCCAGTCGACGCCGGCGCCGATCACGATCGCGATGACGATCGCCGGGATCAGGAAGGCGAGCTTGATCAGTGCGTCGATCACGTAGGCCACGGCGCGGGGCCACCATGAGGCGAGGGTGTGGCTCGCGCCACCGATCTCGATCGTCGGCTGGCCTCCAGGAGTGGCCGGCGGAGTTACGCGTGGCGCGTCGGCGGCTCCGGCAGGAGGAGTTGACCCTGGTGCCGGCGGTGCCGGCGAGGACGCGGCCGGTGGCCCAGCCGGGCCCGTGCCCGGCTGAGGGGGGGCAGGCGCCGCCGGCGGCGTGGCCGGCGCCGGGATCGTGGGCCGGGCCGCGGTGTGGGCGGTCCAGGCGGTGCCGTCCCACCAGCGCAGGTCGGCCTCGCGGCGAGGGTCCTCGTACCAGCCGGGCTGTGGGAGCGCCCCGCTCATCGCTCGATCCCGCTCACGAAGAGCGCCTGGGCACTGGCGCCGAACCGCCCGCCGGTGTCGTAGAGCTCTCCGGTCGACATTCCGGTTCCATCATCGGAGATCGAGGTTACGGCGTCGAGGGCGATCCACTCGCCCCGGGGCTCGCGGCCCAGCGTCACCGAGAGGTCGGGGTTGATGAAGGCGTGGCGCCCCCAGTCGAGAACCGAGCTGATCCCGTTGCCGAAGTCGGCGGTGGCCATCGCCCTCTGCACCGGGCTGGTCTCCTCGCCGGCGACGACCGGCACCTTCAGGCGCATCCAGGCCATCGCCGGCCCGGGGACCTCCCAGCGCTCCTTGCCTCCGGCGAGGCGGATCTCCATCGCGTCGCCCCCGAACATCCGGCCGCCGAGCATCTCGGAGTCGAAGGCCACCGGATCCGGCGCGCGATCCGGAGGGGGCTCGGGGGCGGGGGCAAAGCCCTGCCTCTCGGACTCGCCCTCCTCCCGGCGGATCCGCAGCGCCCGGGCTCGCACCACCTCCTCGCCTTCGCAGAGCACGCTCGCGCCCACCAGCTGGACGCGCCGGCCGGGCCGGGTCACCTCGGTCACGACCTCCAGCGGCGCGATCGGGACCGGGCGCACGAGGTCGAGCGTCAGCCGGGCGATCCGCATCGGCGCCGGCGCCTCGACCGCCTCGGTCACCCCGGCCACCAGCGCTGCGGGCGCGCCGCCGTGCTGGTGGTCAGGGCTCCATGGCCCCCGCGAGAGCTCGCCGGACTCGAAGCGCCCGTCGCCGAGCGGCGTGTAGACGGCTTCGCTCACGCGGGAAGCGTAAGGGGAGCCGGCCGTTTGGGGACCGTCCCCCCGGGGGCTATTCTCAGCCGTTCAGCGGCCGTGCCCGTCTACGGGGAGGCAGTAAGTGCAGGAGATGGTCATCTACGGAGTCAGCTTCGACATGGTCGGCAAGCAGCCGATCGTGCTCCTCAAGACCGTCGACGGCAACCGTTTCCTGCCGATCTGGATCGGCCACCCCGAGGCCGCCTCGATCCTGATGCGCCTCCAGGGCGCCAGCACCCCGCGCCCGATGAGCCACGACCTCTTCGTCGACATGCTCACCGAGCTCGACGTCACCTGCTCCCAGGTCGCGGTCACTGAGCTGCGCGACAACACCTTCTTCGCCTCGATCACCCTTCGTCAGGGCGAAAACGAGTTCGAGATCGACTCGCGCCCGAGCGACGCGCTCGCGCTCGCCGTCCGCACCGACGCCCCGATCTACGCCGCCGATGAAGTGATCGAGGAGTCGGCGATCGAGTTCGAGCACGAGGTCGAGGACACAGAGGAGGTCGTCGACCGCTTCAAGGAGTTCCTCGACGAGGTCTCGCCGGAGGACTTCGCCGGCGGGGACAGCTAGGCCGCGGCCAGCGCCTCCTCGACCGCCTGGCCGACGAACTCGTCGAAGCCGATCCCGGCCGCCTCGACCGACTGGGGCAGCAGGCTGGTGTCGGTCAGCCCGGGGATTGCGTCGGCTTCGAGCACCTTCGGCACGCCGTCGCGCTCGTCGAGCAGCATGTCCACCCGGGCGAAGCTGCGCAGCCCCAGCAGCTCGACGGTCCGCTCGGCGGTCTCCCGAGCCTTCGCGGCGGTCTCCTCGTCGAGCTCGGCCGGGCAGCTCAGCACGGCGCTGCCGATTGTGTAGCGGGCCTCGAAGTCGTAGAAGCGGTCCTCGGTCGGCCTCGCCTCGACCACCGGCAGCGCGGCGCCCCGGAAGACCGGCACCGCCAGTTCACGGCCCGGTATGAACTCCTCGATCAGCGCCCGGTCGCTGTAGGAGAAGGCCGAGAGCAGCGCCTCGGGCAGCTCGTCGGCCCCTGAGGCGAACCGCACCCCCAGTGCACTCCCCTGCCGGCAGGGCTTGACCACCACGGGGAAACCGAGTTTCTCACCGACGCGCGCCAGCGCCTGCGAGCCGCCGAACTCGCGCAGCGCGGTCTCGCTGAACGAGAGGGCCCGCGGGGTCCCGATCCCCTCGGCGTCGAGCAGCTCCTTGGTCACCTGCTTGTCCCAGGCGCGGGCGCAGGCCGCCGGCGAGGAGCCGGTGTAGGGGAGGTCGAGGGTCTCGAGCAGCTCCTGGAGGCTGCCGTCCTCGCCGTCGCGCCCGTGGAGCGCGATGAAGACCAGGTCGGGAGAGAGCTCGGCCAGCCGGGGCACAAGGTCGGGCCCCACGTCGATCCCGGTCGGCGCATGGCCGAGCCGGGCGAGAGCCTCCTCGACGCGGTCGCCGGAGGCCAGGGAGACCTGGCGCTCCAGGGAGCGCCCGCCCTTCAGCACGGCCACGTTCAGCCCGCCGCTCATCCCTGCCGCCTCAGCTCGTTCTCGCGCCGGGGCAGCTCGACGACGTCGGCGAGCGGTCCGGCATCGTGGGCCGGGATCGCCGGGAACGAGCCGGTGATCGCCCCGTAGAGCTCGATCTGCTCGGCCACCAGCACCCCGATCCGCCGCACCCCCTCCTCGATAGTCGCCGGGTCCGAGGCGGAGAAGTTGAGCCTCATCGAGGAGGAGCCGTCGCCGTTCACGAACGCTGCGCGCCCGGGAACGAAGGCCACGTTGGCGGCCAGGGCGCGGGCGAGGAGGTCGGTCGTGTCGATGAAATCCGGCAGCGTCGCCCATACGAAGAGGCCGCCCTGCGGGCGGGTCCAGGTGGCCGACGGTGGGAAGTGGGTCTCCAGCGCGGCAAGCATTGCGTCGCGTCGCTCGAGGTAGATTCCCCGCAGCTCGTCGATGTAGCCGCCCCACTGGCCGGTGGCCATGTATCCGGAGACGAAGAGCTGGGTGAAGGGGGAGGGGCAGAGGGTCGTGGCCTGGGCCCCGAGCACGAGCTTCTCCATCACCGGCCGCGGCGCGATCGCCCAGCCCAGCCGCAGCCCGGGGGCCAGCATCTTGGAGAAGGTCCCGGCGTGGACCACGAACCGCCCTCCGTCGAGCTCAAGCAGGGTCGGCAGCGGGGTCCCCTCGAAGCGCAGCAGGCTGTAGGGCTCGTCCTCGAGCACGATCAGCTCGCGCTCGGCGGCGATCTCCACGAGGCGGCGCCGTCGCGGGAGCGACATCGTCACCCCGGCCGGGTTCTGGAAGGTCGGGACGGTGTAGATGAACTTCGGCCGCCGGCCCTCGGCCTCCAGGCGGGCGAGCGTCCCTTCGAGCTCGTCGACCTTCATCCCGTCTCCGTCCATCCCCACCTGCACCACGTCGGCCTCGTAGGAGCTGAAGGTAGGTACGGCGCCCGGATAGGTGGGTCCCTCGGCGACGATCACGTCACCGGGGTCGATCAGCGCCTTGCAGACCAGGTCGATCACCTGCTGGCCGCCGGTGGTGACCAGGATGTCCCCGGGGTCGACGCCGACCCCCTGCCAATCCATCACCTGCGCGATCGCCTCGCGCGTTGAGGCCAGTCCGTCCGTGGGCCCGTACTGGAGCGCCCGTGCCGAGCTCTCGCGGGCCACCTGGCCCATGACCCGGGCCATCTCCTCCGCCGGGAAGCTCGCCGTGTCCGGCAGGCCGCCGGCCAGCGAGATCACCTCCGGATGCTCGGTGATCGCCATCAGGTCGCGCATCACCGAGGAGGTCATCACGCGCGTGCGGGAGGCGAAGAGCGCCGCGTAGCGGCGCAGGTCCCGGGAGGGCGATGGCCCTTCGCCGCCGGCCCCTTGCTTCTCTAGAGTCATTCCTCCCGCACGGTACCCGACCGACCCGTGATTACCGCCGAAAAGAAGCCTCCTCTCCCGGGCCCGATCGGCCCGCCGTGCTGAGGTTCCCGGCAGCGCTCGGCGGCATGGTCGCGCTCGCCCTCCTC
>JAUMBN010000163.1:0-35647 GCA_032119675.1 Solirubrobacteraceae bacterium
TTCGCGATCCTTCGTGAAGTTTCCGAGAGCCGTTCGCCGTGAGCTTCTCCATCGTCACCGTCATCCACGACTCCGGGCCCCGGCTGGAGGGCATGCTCGGGTCGCTCGAGCTTCTGGGCAGCCCCGCACCCGAGGTGATCTGCGTCGACAGCGGCTCGAGCGACGGCGGTCCGGCGCTTGCCCTGGAGCGCGGAGCGCAGCTCATCTCCCTCGACGGAAACCCCGGGTACGGAGCCGCCTGCAACGCCGGCGTTGCCGCCGCCGCCTGCAACGCGTGTGTCCTGCTGAATCCCGACACGCTCCTGCTCGACGACGGGCTGCGGCGGCTGGCCGATCTGGCAACCGCCACGCGGGCCATATTTGCCCCCAGGCTTCTCAACCCCGATGCCACAGTGCAGCGGAGCGCCTTTCCCGTTCCCGGTGGTGCCGGCCCGGTGCTGGCCGCCTTCGTCCCGCCGAGGACGTTGCCCGCTGCGGTCGCAGCACGCCTTGAGCCCTTCCGGTCCCAGTCGCCGAGGGACATCGGCTGGGCGACAGGTGCCTGCCTAGTCGCCTCGACCGGGCTGCTGCGCGAGCTGGGGCCGTTCGACCCGGGCGTCTTCCTCTACGGAGAGGACCTCGACCTTTGCCTGAGGGCACGCGCCGCCGGCGCACCGGTCGTCTACCGGCCGGACGTGGAGCTCCTGCACGAGGGAGGCCACTCGACCGAGGCCGCGTTCCACGAACAGCAGCGCCTTGAGATGCAGGCGCGCAGGCGCCGTGAGGTGATCGCTGCGCAGCTCGGGCCGCACTCGCTTCGCCGGGACGACCTTGCCGAGGGAGCGACCTTTGGCCTGAGGGCCCTCGTCGGCCGCAGGCGCGGGGAGAACGTGGCGAAGCTCCGCGCCCTTCGGGCTGCTCAGAAAAGCCCGAGCTGAGGGCCCCCGTCGGAGCCTCCTGCGCGTCCTGCCTCCTCGTCGGGCCCTTCCCCGGCCCCCTCCACAGCCTCCCCGGCGACAGGCGGAGTCTGCTCCGGCGGACCCAGCGCGAGCAGGCCCGGAATCTCTGCAAAGTCAGTCTCGAGGACCTCCAGGTTGGGTCGCCGGTAGAGGGCGGCCGCCGGATGGAAGACCGGGAAGAGCCTCACCTGCCTGCTGCCGACGCTGGCGAGCTCCGGGCGCCCCCTGACCTTGCCTATCGGCGCCGGATCGCCACGGAGAAGGCGGGTGGCAAAGTTCCCGAGGGTCACTACGACCGCGGGATTCACGATCCCGAGCTGGCGCTCTAGCCACGGGGAGCAGTTGGCAACCTCCTCGGGCCTCGGGTCCCGGTTATCGGGCGGCCGGCACTTGAGGACGTTTGCGACGAACACCTCCTCCCGGGCCAGCCCGATTCCCTCGAGCAGGGCGTCGAGCAGGCGTCCGGAGGCTCCTACGAACGGCGCGCCCTCCCGGTCCTCGCTGGCGCCGGGGGCCTCACCGACAAGCATGAGCGCTGCGCCGGCCGGCCCGCTGCCGAAAACGACCTGTGTCCGTGACTCGACGAGCTGTGGGCAGAGATCGCATCCGGCCGCCTGAAGGGCCAGCTCCGAGAGCTCTTTCGAGCCCCCTGAACCTTGGGTTTTCGGGCTCACGGGCACGATGCTAACCGGCGCAGGTCGCCGACCACGGCGCCTGCTACCTTTCGCTCTGCGGCGGGCAGCTTCGGCGTCCGACCGGCGGAGCAGGATCACGCAGGAAACCAAAGTTCAGCAGGTGTCGCGACCGGTATCCCCAGTGGAACTGGACCGAACAATGAACAGATCGATAGCGATCATCGGCGACGGCCGCCTCGGCGGCGCCCTTGCCCGTGCCCTGCGCCTCGCCGGCGCCAGCGTCACCGGCCCCCACGGCCGCGGGTTCTCCGGCGACGGCTCCCCGGTGGCCATCGCCTGCGTTCCCGACTCAGCTATCGGCGAAGCCTCCAGCCTGGTTCCCGACGGGGTACTCGTCGGTCACTGCTCGGGGGCCTGCCCACTTGATGCGCTGGGCGATCGGCCCGCCTTTGGGATGCACCCCCTCATGACCTTCCCGGGCGGCGAGGTTCACCTCGACGGCGTCTGGTGTGCCGTCTCCGGCACGGGGCCGACCGAGGAGCGGGAGGCCGCCCGGATAGCCGGGGTCGTGGGTATGCGCCCGTTCAGCCTCCGCGAGGAGGACCGCGCCGCCTACCACGCCGCCGCCACCATGGCCTCGAACTACCTCGTTGCCCTGGAGGCCGACGCCCAGGCACTGGCCGCAGCGGCGGGAGTGCCACCGGAGGCCCTTATCCCGCTCGTCGAGGCCACCGTCTCAAACTGGGCCCGCTCGGGGGCCGAAGGGGCGCTCACCGGCCCGATCGCCAGGGGCGACGAAGCCACGGTCGAGCGCCAGCGCAACGCGATCGTGCACACGGCCCCGGAGCTCCTGCCTGCCTTCGACGCCATGGCAGCCCGGACCCGCGAGCTTGCGGCGCGCGCGAAGGGAGCCGTCGCATGATGGCCACTGCGCAGGTCGTACGGTCGGCAGTCGAGCTGCGGGAGATGCTCGCCGCCGCCCGCCAGCGACAGATGACCGTGGGCTTCGTCCCGACCATGGGCGCCCTCCACGCCGGCCACCAGGCCCTCGTCGAGCGCTCCGCGGCCGAGAACGATCTGACGGTGGTTTCGGTCTTCGTCAACCCCTCGCAGTTCGATGACCCCGCCGACCTCGAGGCTTACCCCCGCAGTGAGGAGGCCGACGTCGAGAAGGCCTCACGGGCCGGCGCCGATATCTGCTTCCTGCCCACCGTGGGCGAGATCTATCCCGCGGGCCACGCCACGACCGTCTCCGTGACCGGCACCGTGACCGGGGTGCTGGAGGCATCCGGGCGCGGCAGCGGCCACTTCGACGGGGTCTGCACCGTCCTCACGGTCCTCTTCTCCATGGTCCGGCCCGACGCGACCTACTTCGGGGCCAAGGACGCCCAGCAGCTGGCGGTCGTCAGGCGCCTGGTGGAAGACCTTGGCCTCGGGATCCGCGTCGAGGGCGTGGCGACCGTGCGCGAGGAGGACGGCCTGGCGATGTCGAGCCGCAACGCGAGGCTCGGCGAAGACGAGCGCGAGGCGGCGCTCTCCCTGAGCCGCGCACTCGCCGAGGCGGGACGGGCGATAAGGAGCGGGACCGCAAGCACCGCGCGCGAGGTGGAGGCGGCCGGCCTGGCGGCTCTCGAGCGCGCAGGCGCCGCACCCGAGTACTTCGCCGCCGTCGATTCCCAAAGCTTCGAGACAGACGAGTACCCGGACCAGGAGACCCTGCTGCTTTGCGCGGCCCGGGTTGGAGAGGTCCGGCTGATCGACAACATGACCGCAGGAGAGGCGGCGGAGACCGGATTCGGCTTCGACCGCGAACGAGAGGAGTCCTGATGTCCACCATCCCGCACACCGAAGTAAGGGTGCCCGCCGACCCGTCCCGTCTCCCGATGACGCTTCCGCGACTGGGCGAGATGAAGAGGCTCGGCGAGCCGATCGTCATGGTCACCGCCTACGACTACCCAGGCGCGCTCGCCGTAGAGCGGGCGGGGGTGGACATAGTCCTCGTCGGCGACTCCGCGGCGATGACCGTACTGGGCCATGACTCGACCGTTCCCGTGGAGCTCGACGAGATGCTGATGCTCACCAAGGCGGTACGCCGCGGGCTGCGCTCGCCCTTCCTGGTCGGCGACCTTCCGTTCGGCTCGTACGAGGTGAGCGACCAGCAGGCCGTTACCACGGCGCTGCGCTTCGTCCGCGAGGCCGGCTGCGACGCCGTGAAGCTGGAGGGCGGAGGCGAGATGTCGGTCTCGCGGGCGCGTGCCATCAGCCAGGCCGGGATCCCGGTCATGGGCCATGTCGGCCTGACCCCGCAGACCTCGACGGCTCTCGGCGGTTACAGGGCCCAGGGGCGCACCGCGGCCAACGCCCTCAGAATCGAGGCCGAGGCGCTGGCTCTGCAGGAGGCCGGCTGCTTTTCCATCGTCTTTGAGGCGATTCCCTCTGCCCTCGCGGCCGAGCTTCACCCGAAGATGGATATCCCGGTGATCGGCATCGGCGCCGGACCCACGGTCGACGGGCAGGTGCTCGTCTTCCACGACCTGCTGGGCATCCGCGAGGGGCTGGGGGCACGCTTCGTCCGCCGTTACGCCAACCTGCTGGACGAGATGGCGGCCGGTGTCTCGGCCTACGCCCAGGACGTGCGCTCAGGCGCCTTCCCGGCGCCCGAGCACGGCTATTCCATCGAGGAGCAGGAGCTCGAGGAGTTCCGGGCCTCCCGCAGCGCCTAATCCCCGAAGTCGATCTCCCGCAGGACACGGGCCGGGGCGCCGGCGGCGATGACGCCGGCCGGCAGGTCCCGCGTGACCACGCTCCCTGCGCCCACGACGGTCCTCTCCCCGATCGTCACCCCACCGGTCACCACGCACGCCGCGCCGAGCCAGACGTTGCTGCCGATCCGGGTCGGCCCCTTTGCCGTGAAGCCCTGGTGGGTGATCGGGCGGCTCAGGTCATCGAAGCGATGGTCGGCATCGGTGACCAGCGCTCCGTTGGCCAGCATGCAGTGATCCCCGATCTCCACCAGCTCGGACGCGGCAACCATCACCGTCTGGTTGAGGAACGTCCCGGAGCCGATCCTGATCCGTCCCCGCTCGCCCCCGGTCAACCAGACGCCCGGCTCGAAGAGGGTTCCTTGACCCACCTCGAGCCGGCCCTCGCGGAACATCTCCAGGATCTCGCCCTGGATCGGCCAGCGGACGAACGCGCCACGACTGGCCATCTCGTAGTGGATCCTCGCCCTGCGCCAGGGGAGCGAGTCGCGTTCGTACCAGCGCCACTTGGCGAGCCACTCGCGCGCCCCCTGCCCGGTCAAGCCCATCGGGTCAGGCTGCGGCCTTGAGCTTCCGGGGACTTTTCGCGCGGCTTCGGGGTGCCTCCGTCGTGACAAGCTCGGCGAGGAACTCCCCGGTATGCGAGCCGGGCGTGGCCGCGACCTTCTCCGGTGTTCCCTGGGCAACGACCGTTCCCCCCTCGTCGCCGCCTTCGGGGCCCATGTCGATGATTCGGTCGGCGGTCTTGATCACGTCGAGGTTGTGCTCGATCACGACGACCGAGTTCCCCGCCTCAACGAGGCGATGCAGCACCTCGAGAAGCCGCTGGACGTCAGCGAAGTGCAGGCCGGTCGTTGGCTCGTCGAGGATGTACAGGGTCCGCCCGGTCGCCACCTTCGAGAGCTCGGTCGCCAGCTTCACCCGCTGGGCCTCGCCGCCCGAGAGCGTGGTCGCCGGCTGGCCGAGGCGCAGGTATCCGAGCCCGACGTCGCTGAGAGTCTGCAGGCGACGGTGGACCTTCGGGATGCTCGAAAAGAACTCGAGTGCCTGCTCGACCGGCATATCGAGGACGTCGGCGATCGTGCGGCCCTTGAAGCGAACCTCAAGCGTCTCGCGGTTGTAGCGCTTGCCGTGGCACTGCTCGCAGGGAACGTAGACGTCGGGCAGGAAGTGCATCTCGATCTTGATCTGCCCGTCGCCGCGACAGACCTCACAGCGCCCGCCCTTGACGTTGAAAGAGAACCGGCCAGGCTTGTAGCCGCGCGCACGCGCCTCCGGGGTCTTGGCGAAGAGGTCGCGAATGACGTCGAAGAGCCCGGTGTAGGTGGCCGGGTTCGAGCGCGGCGTGCGCCCGATCGGCGACTGGTCGACCTGGATGATCTTGTCGAGCTCTTCGATTCCCTCGATCGCCTTGTGGGCACCGGGCCTCTGCCGGGCCTTGTGAAGCCGGCCGGCGACCGCCTTGAAGAGGACGTCGTTGACCAGGGTCGACTTCCCCGAGCCCGAGACGCCGGTGACAACGGTGAAGACGCCAAGTGGTACCTCCACGTCGATCTCCCTCAGGTTGTGCTGGCCGGCACCGCGGATCGTCACGAAGCCGCTCGGCTCCCGCCGAGTGGGTGGCACGTCGATGGCAAGGTCGCCGGAGAGGTAGCGCCCGGTCAGCGACCTGCGGCTCTTCTGGACCTTCGCCGCTGTTCCCTGGGCGACGATCTCGCCGCCGTGCTCCCCCGCCCCCGGGCCAAGGTCGACCAGCCAGTCGGCCGAGCGCATCGTCTGCTCGTCGTGCTCGACGACGAGGACCGTGTTCCCGAGGTCGCGAAGGCGCTCCAGGGTGGCGATGAGCCGTGAGTTGTCCCGCTGGTGAAGGCCGATTGAGGGCTCGTCGAGCACGTAGAGGACCCCAACCAGCGCGGAGCCGATCTGGGTTGCCAGCCGGATCCTCTGGGCCTCGCCGCCGGAAAGGGTCGCCGCCGCGCGGTCGAGCGAGAGGTAACCGATCCCGACATCCTCGAGGAAGCGCAGCCTCTCGGAGATCTCGCGGAGGATCAGGCGGGCGATATGGCGCTCGGTGTCGGTCAGCTCGACCTCGTCGACCCAGGCCAGCGCCCTGCGCACCGAGAAGGCGGTGAACTCATGGATCGGGAGCTCGCCGACGAGAACCGCACGCGACTCCGGGCGCAGGCGCGAGCCCTGGCAATCCGGGCAGGGGACGACCGCCATGAATCCCTCGATCCGCTCCTGCATCGCCTCGGAGTCGGTCTCCCGGTAGCGGCGCTCGAGGTTGGGGATGATTCCCTCGAAACGGGTCGAGTAGGAGCGGGTGCGCCCGTAGCGGTTCCGATAGCTGACATCGATCCTTTCTTCCCCGGTACCGAACAGGTAAAGCTCCCGCTGGGGGGCGGGCAGCTTCTCCCAGGGGACCATGGTGTCGATGTCGTACGCCTCTGCGATCGCCGCCGTGATCTGCTCGTAGTAGTTCGAGCTGCTTGCCGCCCACGGCGCGAGCGCCCCATCGTCGATCGAGAGCGACGGGTCGGGGACGATCAGCGCGGGGTCGATCTCCATCTGGGAGCCGAGGCCGGTGCACCGTTCACAGGCACCGTGGGGCGAGTTGAAGGAGAAGATGCGCGGCTCCAGCTCGGGCATCGAGACGCCGCACTTCACGCAGGCGAAGCTCTCGGAGAAGGTCATCAGCTCCCCCTCCCCATCCTTCGGAACGGTCTCCACCTCGACGATTCCGCCACCCAGGCCAACGGCTATCTCGACCGAGTCGGCCAGCCGCTTGCGCACCCCCGGCCTGACCACCAGCCGGTCTACGACCACCGAGATGCTGTGCTTGTAGCGCTTGTCGAGCTCGATCTCCTCGTCGAGGGTTCGCAGCTCCCCGTCCACCTTCACGCGTGCATATCCGTCGGCGCGCAGGCCTTCGAGCAGCTTTCCGTATTCGCCCTTTCGGTCGCGGACCAACGGAGCCAGGATCATGATCCGCTCGCCCTCGGGCAGTTCCATTACCTGGTCGATGATCTGCTCGGCCGACTGGCCGGCGATCGGCTCGCCGCACACATGACAGTGTGGCTGACCCACCCTCGCCCACAGCAGG
This sequence comes from Solirubrobacteraceae bacterium, assembly GCA_032119675.1. GTDB lineage: Bacteria > Actinomycetota > Thermoleophilia > Solirubrobacterales > Solirubrobacteraceae > F1-60-MAGs163. The sequence goes on from JAUMBN010000163.1 coordinate 7,439, forward strand.
CGCAGGTAGTCGTAGATCTCGGTGACCGTCCCCACGGTCGAACGGGGGTTGCGGGAGGTCGTCTTCTGGTCAATCGAGATCGCCGGGGAGAGCCCCTCGATGGAGTCGACGTCCGGCTTGTCCATCTGCCCCAGGAACTGGCGCGCGTAGGCACTGAGCGACTCCACGTAGCGTCGCTGGCCCTCGGCGTAGATCGTGTCGAAGGCCAGCGACGACTTCCCCGATCCCGAAAGGCCGGTGATAACCACCAGCGAGTCCCGGGGAAGCTCGAGCGAGATGTCCTTCAGGTTGTGTTCGCGGGCGCCCGAAACGACGATTGCGTTCGCTGACGCCATTTCCCGAGTCTATTCGGCCCGGTTTGGCCTAGCGACCGGTCAGGGAGCGAGAGACTGATCGATACGCGGATAAAGCGGGCTTGTCCACAAAGGCGCCATCGACACCAACCTTGCGAAGCCCCGCGTAATCGAATGCGTTGACCGACCGCTGGTCGGTCGTAACCCACGAGTACCAGTAGGCGCGCTGGAGGCGAAGCGAACCACGCGCCCGCGCGAAGGCGCGGTAGACCTCCGTCACCTTGCGGGCCTGACCTGCCTCGGTGGTCACCCAGCGCTGGTTTGCCTCCGCCTGATTGCGCCCGGACGGCCATGAGATCTCGCTAACCCAGATCGGGCTGCGGCGATCACCGTACGAATCCATGATCCTTCGAACTCTTCGCAGGATCTCGACACTCCCCGAAGCTTCACCGGTGAACGGGTGGACGGCGACCGCGTCAAAGTGCCCCCTCGCCCTCAGGCCAGCCCGGTAGAGCCTCTCCAGGTCACGCCAGGAGTAATTGGGCAGGCCTGCTGTCACCACGGTCGCCCCCGGGTCGGCCTTCTTCACCGCACGGTAGGCGGCACCGAGAAGCTTGACGTAGGGGCGGGCGAACGACTTGACGGCGAAGTAGCGGGGAAGGCTCGGCTCGTTCCAGACCTGGAAGCGGCGTACCGGCACGCGCCGGGCACCGGGATTCTCCGCCCAGAGGGTCCCCTGCGGGCCGTAGCGCCCGATCAGAACCTGCAGGAAACGACCGTATGCAGCCGGGTCGCGGGGCGGCGAGAAGTCGGCGAAGGGGTTCTCCTCCGCCCACGGGGGAACCTTGTTGACCAGGGCCAGAACGTCGATCCCCTGAGCGGCGGCGGTCAGCACGCGCTGGTCGGTCGGGCCGAAGTCGGTGGGAACCCCGTCGACAAGGGTGAACCTCGATCGTTCGGACACGGGTACCTCCTCGAGCCGCTTGTACGGCTGAAGGTCCGACCACTCGACCGGCAGCCGGATCGTCCCGACCCCGGCCTCGCGCATCAGCGCGGTCTCCGCCGGCAGGTCGGAGGCACTGAAGAACGGCCCGTTGGCCATCACGCCGAAGAAGCTCCGGGGCACCGTGGCGGCGCCGGCGGGCGCTGCGACGCCAAGCGCGAAGGCCGCGAAAGCAAGGATTGCTGCGTAACGCATCGCCCCTGAAACCCTCCTAGGAGGCCAGGGTTGCGCGGGTTTCGGCCAGTACTGCTGCCGCGTCCACGCCGGGAAAAACCCCTTCAAGGTGCCTCAGGGCCTCCGCCTCATCCTCGCCCCTCATCACCAGCTCCAGGGCGACCAGCCGCGCCCCCTCCACGTCCCCCTCCGGCGCGTCGCCACCAACGGGTGGCTCGGTGAGAGGTGTCGGCGCCGGGGCCGGGGTGGGTTCGGCCGCCAGGTCGGGAAGCTCGACCCGCAGGCGCCCGACCTCTGCAGCGATCTCCGCCGAGGCCGCCCTTACCTCGTCCAGCAACCGACCGAGCTGCTCCTCCACCCGGTCAAGCCTCTCCAGCTGCTCGCGGACCGTTTGTTCCCGGCTAGCCATCGGCGACGAGAGTAGCGGGGGCGAGCGCGCCGGGCGCCGCCTGCGGGCCTCAGCCGGCGGGACGAAGGCCTGCCGCTTCCATACCGTCGAGTTGGCGCTGGAGGTCACGCAGCTCATCGCGCAGCCGTGCGGCGTGCTCGAAGCGCAGCTCGTCGGCGGCCACCAGCATCTCCTCCTCGAGCTGGACGATCGCCTTGCGGATCTCCTCGGGCCCCCCGGTCACCTCCGTCCGCTTGGGGCCACGTCGGCCGTTCTTCGGCGTCTTGCTTTCGGCCTGCAGGAACTCCCCTATATCGCTGACCGCCTTGACGATGGATTCGGCGGTGATCCCGTGCTCCTCGTTGTAGGCGACCTGGATCGCCCGCCGGCGTTCGGTCTCCGCCAGCGCGCTTCGCATCGCCTCGGTCTCGCGATCGGCATACATCAGGACAGTCCCGTCCACGTGCCGCGCCGCGCGCCCGATCGTCTGCACCAGTGACGTCTCGCCCCGAAGGAAGCCTTCCTTGTCGGCGTCAAGGATCGCGACGAGCGAGACCTCCGGCAGGTCGAGCCCCTCCCGCAGCAGGTTCACCCCCACCAGCACGTCGAACTCGCCGAGCCGCAGGTCTCGGATGATCTGGATGCGCTCGAGCGTGTCGACCTCGCTGTGCAGGTAGCGGACGCGAATCCCCATCTCGAGCAGGTAGTCGGTCAGGTCCTCGCTCATCTTCTTGGTCAGCGTCGTCACGAGGGTCCGCTCGGAGCGCTCGATCCGCTCCCGGATCTCCCCGATCAGGTCATCTATCTGGTTGAGCGTCGGCCGCACGTCGATCGCAGGGTCGACGATCCCGGTGGGCCGAACGATCTGCTCGACAACGGCGCCCGAATGGTCCTTCTCGTAGCGGCCCGGGGTGGCGCTGACGAAGACCATCTGCGGCGTGATCGAGAGGAACTCGTCGAAGGTCTGGGGCCGGTTGTCGAGTGCGCTGGGCAGCCGGAACCCGTAGTCGACGAGGGTCAGCTTCCGCGAGCGGTCGCCCTCGTACATCGCCCCCAGCTGCGGGATGGTCTGGTGGGACTCGTCGATGAAGCAGACGAAGTCCTCCGGGAAGTAGTCGACCAGGCAGTAGGGCCGGTCGCCGGGCTTTCGGCCGTCGAGGATCCGGGAATAGTTCTCGATGCCGTTGCAGAACCCCATCTCCCGGAGCATCTCCATGTCGTACTGCGTGCGCTGCCGGAGCCTGTGGGACTCGAGCTCCTTGCCCTCGCCCTCGAGCTCGGAGCAGCGGGCCTCGAGCTCGCGCCCGATCTCCTCCACCGCCCGGTCGATCGAACCCTCCTCGACGTTGTAGTGAGTTGCCGGCCAGACGGCGACGTGCTCGAGGTCGTCGGCCAGCAGCTCGCCGGTCAGGGGGTCGAACTCCTGGAGGCGCTCGACCTCGTCGCCGAAAAGGGTGACCCGGAAAGCGCTCTCGGCATAGGCCGGAAAGACCTCGAGAGCCTCTCCCCGTACCCGGAAGGTGCCCCGTCCGAGGGCGGTGTCGTTGCGCGTGTACTGGATCGCCACGAGTTTGCGAAGCAGGGCGTCGCGGTCGACCTCCTCCCCCTTCCTCAGCACCTGGACGTTGCGGTCGTAGCTCTCCGGCGAGCCCATCCCGTAGATCGCCGAGACGCTGGCGACGATGATCACGTCGCGACGGGCAAACAGCGCGGCGGTGGCAGCGTGGCGCAGGCGGTCGATCTCCTCGTTGATCGCCGAGTCCTTTTCGATGAAGAGGTCCTTACTCGGGACGTACGCCTCCGGCTGGTAGTAGTCGTAGTAGCTGACGAAGTACTCGACGGCATTGTCCGGAAAGAAGCTGCGGAACTCGTTGCAGAGCTGGGCGGCGAGCGTCTTGTTATGGGCCAGGACCAGGCTCGGGCGCTGCAACTCCTGGATTGCCCCGGCCATCGTCATCGTCTTGCCGGTGCCGGTAGCTCCCAGGAGGGTGGTCCCGCGGGCACCCCCGGAGACCTCGGCGGCGATCCGCTCGATCGCCGCCGGCTGGTCGGCGGTCGGCGTAAATTGCGGATCGAGCCGGAACTCGGGCACGGGTGGAGGTTAGACCGCTCAGGGCGCCGGCCCGAGCTCCTTGTCGTACCGGGCGCGATAGTCCTCCTGAGCCCGGAGCACCTTCTCTACGTAGGCCCGCGTCTCCGGGAACGGGATGTCCTGCGCCTTCAGCGACGAGCCGCCCCACTTGTCCGCGTTCCCAGGGCCGGCGTTGTAGGCGGCAAGGGCGGCAGCGAGATCGCCGTCGTACCGGTCGAGCAGCTCGCGGAGGAGGTAGGAGCCGTAGGAGATGTTTATCTGCGGGGTGTGGAGATCGGCGACGGTGAACTGGGTGCCCCCCGAGCGCCGGGCGATGTCTCGCGCGGTCTCCGGAGTTATCTGCATCAGGCCCTCGGCGCCGGCCGGCGAGGTCCGCCCGGCAATGAAGCGCGACTCGACGAAGATCACCGCGGCTATCAGGGCCGGGTCGAGATTCTTCTCCCCGGCCTGCTGGCGGATGATGTCGTCGTAGCGCAGCGGCAGCGATATCTCGCGCGCCGCCTGGTGAAAGGTGCCGTTGGCGACGAGCAGCCCGGCAGCAAGGAGCGCGAGCAGGAGGATTCCCACCCCGAGGCGCCGGCGGCGGATTCGCGCCGAGGTCATTCTGCCAGTCTGGCAAGCACCCCGGCCAGCGCCTCCTCGAGATCCTCGAGGCCTCCGTCGTTGGCCACGACGTAGGTTGCCCGCTCTGCCTTCTCTTCCTGGCTGAGCTGCCTGTCGTGGCGCTCGTCGACGGCGGCATGCCCGCGGGCGGCGGCGCGCTGCAGGCGCAGCTGCTCATCGGTGACCACGACGATCGTCGCGTCGTAGGCCGACTCCATTCCGGCCTCGAACAGGAGTGGCGTCTCGACGACCATCGCCACCGGCAGCGGACTGGCAGCTGCCGCCTCCTCCCGGAAGGACTGGACCTCCGCTCCCACGAGCGGCCAGAGAAGCCCCTCGAGCCAGGCCCGCTCCGCCGGGGCCGCAAAAGCGTGACGGGCTACCTGCGCGCGGTCGATCACGCCGGCGGGTGCCACCTCGCCACCCCAGCGACCCACCACGGCTTCGATCACGTCGGGGCGTTCGTAGAGGTCATGGACAACGCGGTCGGTGGAAAGCGTCGCCGCTCCGAGGCGGCCAAGCGCCTCGAGCGCCGAGCTCTTGCCGGCGCCCATCGCCCCGGTCAGCCCCACGAACGGGATCGCCGCCGGGCCGCTCACCTGGGCCTCCGGGTCAGTCTTCGCTGGGCGCCTCTTCGGCGCCGGGCGCTTCGGCCTCGGGAGCAGGGGCTGCCTCGTCGGCTACTTCGACCTCCGCGGCCGCTTCCTGTTCCTCGGGGCCCTCGTCGGAGATCTCGACCTCTTCCTCGGCCGCGGCCTCGTCGGCAACCGCCTCGTCGTCGGCGGTGGCGACTATCTCGTCGGTGGCGGCTATCTCGTCGGTTGCGGGCTCCTCGTCGCCGGCCGCCGCGACTGCTTCGCCGGCCTCCGCTTCCATCTCCTCCTCGCCGAGGTCCAGCCCGCCGGTGTGGGCGGAGAGGATCTGGCCCTCGACGCGCTTGACCGAGAGGGAAAGGCGCCGGCGCTCGGAGTCGATCTCGAGGACCTTCACCTTGATCTCGTCCCCGGGGGCAACCACCTCGCGTGGGTTCTCCACGTGGTGGGGGGCCAGTTCGGAGATGTGTACCAGGCCCTCGACACCGTCGAGGATCTCGACGAAGGCGCCGAAGGTGACAACCTTGGTGACCGTTCCCTCGAGGTCGTCGCCGACGTTGTAGGTGTTGACTACCCGCTGCCAGGGGTCGTCCTGGGTCTGCTTGAGGCCGAGAGAAATCCGCTGGCGATCACGGTCGATCTCGAGAACCTTCACCTGGACGGTGTCTCCGATCGAGAGCGCCTCGCTGGGGTGGTTGACGTGGGACCAGGAAATCTCGGAGATGTGGATCAGGCCGTCGATGCCGTTGAGGTCGACGAAGGCGCCGAAGTCGACGATGTTGGAGATCTGCCCCTCGACGATCGCGCCGGGCTGCAGGCGGTCGAGGATCTCCTGGCGGGCGCCCTTGCGCTCCTCCTCGAGCACCGCGCGGCGCGAGAGAACCACGTTGTTGCGCTGGCGGTTGAGCTCGATGACCTTGCACTCGATGGTGGTGTGCAGGAAGGCATCGAGGTCGGCGACGCGCCGGATGTCGACGAGCGAGGCCGGAAGGAACCCGCGAACGCCAAGGTCGACGATCAGCCCGCCCTTTACGACCTCGATGACATTGCCCTCAACCGGCTCGCCGGACTCGGCGGCGGCCTCGATTCGCCGCCAGGCCTTCTCGAAACGAGCGCGCTTCTTGGAGACGAGGAGGCGGCCGTCCTGGTCTTCCTTGGTGAGGACCAGCACGTCGACCTCTTCGCCGAGCTCGACCTCGTCGTGGGGGTCGACGTTCTTGCGGATAGAGAGCTCGCCCGAGGTGATTACGCCCTCGCTCTTGTACCCGATGTCGACGAGGACCTCGTCGTTGTCGATACGCACGACGCGACCGGAGACGACCTCGCCCTCGCTGAAGGGCGAAAAGGTTGCGGCGTAGTTGGGGATTACCTGCCCGTCAACCTCGAGCAGCATCCCGTCGCTTCCGGGGACTACGGATCCTTCGATCTGGACTTCGGTTTCGGTCGGGGTGGTTGTCATGAACCACGCAGGTTAGCGCCAAAGACGCCCGGCCGAAGGGCGATATCGCCTGCCTACTTGGCCTCCAGCCAGGTTCGCCCGACGCCGACGTCGACCTCAAGCGCCGGCTCCCGCTCACCCCACGGAGCCACCATCCCCTCTGCCACGAGCTCTCCCAGCTCGGGGGTCTCCGCCCGCGGACCCTCGAACAGGAGCTCGTCGTGGATGGTGAGAATCATTTTGCTCTTCAGCCCGCTGGCCCCCAGTGACCCGGCGACACCGATCATCGCGAGCTTCATGACGTCGGCGCTCGTTCCCTGGACGACGGTGTTGACGGCCAGCCGCTCGCCGAGTGCCACGGTCTGGCGGTTTGAGGACCGAAGCTCCGGGATATCGCGACGGCGCCCGAACAGGGTCGTTACGTAACCGTCCTCGCGGGCCTTCTCGACCGTCTCCTCCATGAAGGCGTGGATCCGGGCAAAGCGGCCGAGGTAGGCATCGATGAACTCCCCGGCCTCTGCCCGCGGGATATTGAGCCGGTCGGCCAGTCCGAACTCTCCAAGCCCGTAGACGATCCCGTAGTTGATCATCTTGGCCTTCGAGCGCATTCCGGCGTCGATCTCGTCCTCGGAGACGCCGAACACCTCCCTCGCGGTGGCGGTGTGGACGTCCTCGCCCCGGCTGAAGATCTCCTTGAGCACGTCCTCGTCGGCCACGTGGGCCAGCACCCGCAGCTCGACCTGCGAATAGTCGGCCGAGAGGAGAACCTTTCGGGGTGCGGCCTCAAAGCATCCCCTTATCTCCTGCCCGAGCTCGGTGCGCACCGGGACGTTCTGGAGGTTCGGGTTCACCGAGGAGAGCCGGCCGGTCGCCGTCGAGGCCTGAACGAAGGTGGTGTGGATCCGGCTCTCGTCGTCCACCAGCGAGGGCAGGGCGTCGAGGTAGGTCTTCAGGAGCTGGTTCAGCTCCCGCCAGCGCTCGACGAGCGGGACGATCTCGTGTTCGTCCCGGATTGCCTGCAGGACACGTGCGTCGGTCGAATACCCGGTCTTGCCCTTGCGCTTGCGTGTCAAGCCGAGCTTGTCGAACAGGACGGCTCCGAGCTGCTGGGGCGAGCCGATGGTGAACTCCTCGCCGGCCAGCGCGTGGATCTTCTTCTCGAGACCACCGATCTCCCGACGCACCTTCTTCGTGATCTTCGCCAGCGACTCGGTGTCGAGCCGGACTCCGGCAACCTCCATCGCCCGCAGGACCGGCTCGAGCGGAATCTCCATCTCCTTGAGCAGCCCGGTCTGGTCACGCTCGGCGACGCGCGGGGCCTGCCATTCGGCCAGGGCAGCGACCAGCGCCGCCCGGCGGGCCGCCTCGTCCTCGCAGTCGATTGCGATTCCGGCAACGTCGCAGAGCTCCTCCAGGTCGTATCCGCGCCGCGCCGGGTCGAGAAGGTAAGCCGCGAGCATCGTGTCCCAGTCGACGTCTTCCGGGACCACGCCAAGCGCCTTGGCGTCATGGGCGATGACCGGGCGGTCCCCGAGGGCCGGCGCGACCTGCTCGGGCGAGCCGAGGGATCCCGCTATCGCCTTGCCGCCGGCGCTCGCGCCGAAGCGCCACTGCTCGTCGCGCGCGAAGAGCTCCCCCTCACCGGCCTCGGGCGCCAGCACGGCGATGGCAAGCGGCTTCTTGCGGCCGCCGAGTGAGGCGGCCTTCTCCAGGGTCCCCTCCGACCATTCGAGCTCTTCTCCCCCGGGCTGGGCGCCCGCGTCCTCCCCAAGGATGGCCTCCATGCGCCTCAGGGGATCCTTGAGCTCAAACTCCCCGAAGACCTCCCTGATCCGGGAGCGGTCCGGCTCGCGGGCGACCTCGGCGGCGGGGTCGAGGTCGACGGGAACGTCGCGCTGGATGGTGGCGAGCTGCTTGCTCAGGCGCGCGTCGCCTGCGTGGTTGACGAGGTTCTCCTTGCGCTTGGCCCCGGAGATCTCGTCGACGCTGTCGAGGATCTTCTCGAGCGAGCCGAACCGCTGTAGGAGCTCGCTCGCCGTCTTATCGCCAATGCCGGGTACGCCGGGGATGTTGTCCGAGGAGTCGCCCTTGAGGCCGTAGAAGTCGGGGATCAGTTCCGGCCCGATTCCGTAACGCTCGACCACGGCGTCGTAGTCGTAGTCCTTGGTGTCGGTAATACCCCGAGCGGTGGCCATCACCCTCACCCGTCCCTCAGGGTCGATCAGCTGGAATGAGTCGCGGTCGCCGGTGACCACCACGACTTCGATCGGGGGCTTGGCGCTGCGGGCACGCTCCGCGAGGGTCCCGATCACGTCGTCGGCCTCGTATCCGTCCACCGAGACGTTCGTCCACCCGAAGGCCTCTACGATCGGCTCGAAGTAGGGCCACTGCTCCTTGAGCAGGTCGGGTCGTGAGGCGCGGTTTGCCTTGTAGCGCTCGTCGAGCTCCTTGCGGCCCGAAGAGCCTGCGTCCCAGCAGACGACGGTCGGGTTGCTTCCGTGCTCGGTGATGATCTTCACGAGCATCGAGGCAAAGCCGAAGATTGCGTTGGTCGGCTGCCCCTTCGAGGTCGCGATCGTGTCCGGCAGGGCGAAGAACGCTCGGTAGGCGAGGCTGTTGCCGTCGATCAGGTAGAGCGTCTCGGCCACCGCGGGCAAGCTACCGCAGGATCCGGCACATGGGCGGAGCCTGAACCTCCGTAGACTGCCGCCGGAGTGAGTCCCACCCCTTCAGCCCAGTACAGCCTCACGATCCGGGTCGAGATCGAAGACGTCCCGGGAATGCTCGGCAAGGTTGCCGGCGCGATCGGCGACGCCGGTGCGGTGATCGGCCCCATCGACCTCGTCGAAGCCAACGGCGGGCTGGTGCGGGACATCACGGTCGACGCCAACGACCCCGACCACTGGGACGACATCGTCGCCGCCATCAACGCAATCGAAGGGGCTCAGGTGGTCGATACGACCGACCGCACCTTCCAGATCCACGTCGGCGGCAAGATCGAGCAGCACAACCGCTCCCCGCTGAAGACCCGGGACGACCTCTCGATGGCCTATACCCCGGGGGTCGCGCGGGTCTGCACCGCGATCGCCGAGGACCGCGAGCGGGCCTTCCAATACACGATCAAGCGCAACACGGTCGCCGTGGTCAGCGACGGCACCGCCGTCCTCGGTCTTGGAGATATCGGACCCGAGGCGGCGATGCCGGTGATGGAGGGCAAGGCGATGCTCTTCAAGGAGTTTGCCGGGGTCGACGCCTTCCCGATCTGCCTGAGCACGAAGGACCCGCAGGAGATCATCGACACGGTCGAGAGGATCGCCCCGGGCTTTGGCGGGATAAACCTCGAGGACATCTCCGCGCCCCGCTGCTTCGAGATAGAGGAGGCGCTCAAGGAACGGCTGGACATTCCCGTCTTCCACGACGACCAGCACGGGACAGCGATCGTCGTCCTCGCCGCGCTGATGAACGCCTGCAAGCTGAGCGGAAGGGAAATCAGTGACCTGCGCGTACTGATGGTCGGGCTGGGGGCGGCCGGGATCGCCGTGACGAAGATCCTGCTGGAGGCCGGGGTGACGGAGATCATCGGCTGCGATTCCCAGGGCGTCCTCAGCACGGAACGGGCCGACTACCTGGACGGATCGATGCCGGAGATCAAGCGCTGGTTCTCCGAGGTCTCCAACCCGGAGAAGATCTCCGGCGGGCCGACCGAGGCAATCCGGGGAACCGACCTCTTCATTGGCCTCTCCGGCGCCCGGGTGATCGAACCATCGGCCCTGGCGACGATGAACCCCGACCCGATGATCTTCGCCATGGCCAACCCAAACCCCGAGGTCACCCCCGAGGAGGCTGCCGAGTACTCCCGGATCATCGCCACCGGCCGCTCGGACTATCCCAACCAGATCAACAACGTCCTGGCCTTTCCCGGAATATTCCGCGGTGCCCTCGACGTTCGCGCCGACCAGATCACCGAGCCGATGAAGATGGCCGCCGCCCGGGCCATCGCCGACATCGTGACCGACGAAGAACTCTGCGAGGAGTACTTCATTCCCTCCGTCTTCAACCGCGACGTCGCGCCGGCAGTGGCCGAGGCCGTTTCGGTCGAGGCGCGGCGTTCCGGCGCCGCGCAGGCCGGCCAGAGCACGATCGGCTTTGCCGCCTCCGACGTGGAGTCGATGCGCCATCCGAACAGATGAGCGCCGTTGCGCCAGGGAACCCGTTCGTCCGTAGAGGCTTTGCAACCAACCAGCGAGGAACGCAGACGAAATGAAGGTCACTGTCACTGGAGCAACGGGGCTGATCGGCACCGCCCTGGTCACCGCCCTTAAGGGCCGGGGAGACGAGGTCACCGTCCTGTCGCGCAATCCCGACCAGGCCTCACGCGAGCTCGGGGTCGAGGCGGTCGCATGGGACCCGATGGCAGAGCCGGCGCCGAGCTCGGCGATCGGCGGGCGCGACGGCGTCGTTCACCTCGCGGGCGAGCCGGTCGCCCAGCGCTGGACCGAGTCGGTCAAGCGTTCGATCCGGGCCAGCCGCGACCTCGGTACGGCAAACCTCGTCGCAGGCATCGCCGCGTCGGAACCCCGGCCCGGCGTCCTGGTCTCTTCTTCGGCCGTCGGCTACTACGGAAAGCACGGGGCGGAGATCATCGACGAGTCCGCCCCTGCCGGCAGTGACTTCCTCGCAGAGGTCTGCGTCGAATGGGAGCGTCGGGCCCGGGCCGCCGAAGAGCTCGGCCTCCGCGTCGTGATCGTGCGTACCGGGGTGGTTCTCGACTCAGGCGGCGGAGCGCTCAAGACGATGCTGCCCCCCTTCCGCGCCGGCGTCGGGGGGCCGGTGGCAGGCGGCAGGCAGTACATGCCGTGGATACACCTCGACGACATCGTCGGCATCTACCTCGCTGCCCTTGACGGAGATGGCTGGTCGGGGCCGGTGAATGGCACCGCTCCCGAGCCGGTGACCAACGGCGAATTCTCGAAGGCACTCGGCCGGGCACTGGGACGCCCGGCGATATTCCCGGTTCCGGCGTTTGCCATTCGCACCCTCTACGGCGAGATGGCCGAGATCGTCACCGAGGGCCAGCGCGCCGTCCCTGCCCGGACGCTCGAGTCCGGCTACGTCTTCCAGCAGCCCGAGCTCGACGCTGCGCTCAGGTCCGCCCTGGGGCGCTGACCCGGGAGGTTCAGTTGCCCGGGCCGGCCCGGAAGGCGTCGGCTACCGCAATACGGTTGCCTCCCTCCTTGCCGGCGCGCTCGATGGCGTCGAGGACGTCGTTCATGGCCTCGTAGCCGTAGAGCGCATCGTCGGTCGGCTCTTCTCCGAACTGCTCGCGGTATGCGGAGCGGAATCCGGGCGCCTCCTGCCTGCCGCCCGGAAGGCCGTCCCATCCGGCCGAGGGTGCGACCTGGAGGAGCTGGGCCTGATCGACGATCACCCTCGAGAGCTCCGTCTGGGACTTCGCGAAGTCGCCGATGTAGGCGATTGAGCGCGGGTCGGTAACCGCGCGGCGGGCGTTGAGCGCCACCTGTCCGTTCCCGGGGTCCTTCCCCTTGCCCGCAAGCGCGTTGAGCGAGACGAAGTTGAGGATAAAGTCGCCGATCTTCCCGTCCCTTTCGGAAAACGCGAGCCGCTCCCCGTTAAGGATGTCGTTGCCCGCCTCGGCGTCCGGCCCGCTCAGCGGAAGGCTCGAGTAGACGCTCAGGTAGGTGCCGTAGACCTGGGCGCCGGCGACCTTGGCGTCGTCGGTGCCGCAGCCTCCCGCCACGATGGCGACCACCGCCGCCCCGAGCAGCAAAGCGGCCCTCAGGGCCGGCCGGCGTTCAGCTGTCTTCGCCACTGAACCGCTGGCCCAGCACCCGCACGCCGGCGGCGGTGACGATGATGACCAGCGCTAGGAGCAGCCCATCCAGCGGGTTCACGCCGAAGGCTATGAGAACCACCCACAGCGAGAGGGCAAATACGGATGTGACGAAGAGGCCCATGCCGCGGGAAGCTTACCGGAGCGCCTGGGCGAATCGCTCTACGAGCGCGCCGCACGCCGCGGCCGGGTCGTCGCTCTCCGAAGCCTCTCGTACGAGCCTGCTGCCGACGATCACCCCGTCGGCTCCGGCCCGGGCGGCGGCGTCGGCCTGCTCGGGTGTCGAGATACCGAACCCGAGCGCGACCGGTACGCGTGAATGGCCGCGTGCCCGCTCGATCAGCTCGGCGTAGCCTGCGTCCCCCGACCGCTCACCGGTCGTCCCGGAGACCGAGACCGTGTAGAGGAAACCTCGCGCCTGCGAGCCGATCTGCCCCATCCGCTCGTCGCTGCTGGTCGGTGCGGCCAGGGGCACGAGCGCGATTCCGCCGGCCTCGCAGGCGTCGCCGAGCTCCCCGGACTCCTCCAGCGGAAGGTCGGGAACGATCAGGCCGCTCACCCCGGCCGCGGCCAGGTCGGAGACGAACTCTCCGGCACCACGGGCCAGGACGAGGTTGCTGTAGGTCATCAGCACCACCGGCACCGCATCCGAGAGAGCGGCGGCGGTCTCCAGCACCGACTCCGGGGTTGCACCCGCCTCCAGGGCACGCGCGCCGGCCTCCTGGATCACCGGGCCGTCGGCAAGCGGGTCCGAGAAGGGCACGCCGAGCTCAACCAGGTCGGCTCCGGCGTCGGCATACGCGCGCCCGATAGCCAGGGCCGTCTCGCGATCCGGGAATCCACCCATCAGGTACGGCATCAGCGCCGCCCGCCCCCGGCGCTTCTCGAACGCCTCCGATATCCGCTCGATGCCGCTCAACGTTCACCCAGGAGCTTGAGGACCTCCGAGAGGTCCTTGTCCCCCCTCCCCGAGAGGCAGACCAGGTCAAGCCCGGAGTCACTTGGCTCCTCCAGGACGAAGTGGATCGCGTGGGCCGGCTCGAGCGCGGGGATGATCCCCTCGAGCCGGGCGGTGCGGGCAAACGCCTCGAGTGCATCGCCGTCACGAACGCCGACGTAGCGGGCGCGGCCGCTGTCGCGCAGCCAGGCGTGCTGCGGGCCCGACCCGGGATAGTCCAGGCCTGCGGAGACCGAGTGCGCCTCGGCGATCTGGCCGCTCGGGTCCTGGAGGATCGCGCTCAGCGAGCCATGCAGCACCCCCGCCCTGCCGCCAGCCGCCAGCGGGGCGCCATGACGGCCGCTCTCGATCCCCTCCCCCGCGGCCTCGACACCGACCAGCTCGACCTCCTGGTCATCGATGAAGCCGGCGAACATGCCGATCGCGTTGGAGCCCCCGCCGACGCTGGCGATCACCCGGTCGGGCAGGCGTCCCTCACGTTCGAGGATCTGAGCCCGTGCCTCGTCCCCAATGCACCGCTGCAGCTCCCTGACGATCACCGGGTAAGGAGCCGGCCCGACGGCGGAGCCAAGGATGTAGTGGCTGGTCTCGACGTTGGTGACCCAGTCCCGGATCGCCTCCGAGACCGCCTCCTTTAGCGTGGCGGCCCCGGCCGTCACCGGCACCACGGTCGCCCCGAGCAGCTCCATCCGCTGGACGTTCGGCTGCTGGCGCCGGATGTCTTCGGCTCCCATGTAAACCACGCACTCCAGGCCCAGGAGCGCACAGGCAGTCGCCGTCGCCACACCGTGCTGGCCGGCACCGGTCTCGGCGATCACCCGGCTCTTGCCCATCCGGACGGTGAGAAGTGCCTGGCCGAGGGCGTTGTTGATCTTGTGGGCCCCGGTGTGGAGAAGGTCCTCCCGCTTGAGGTAGACCGGCCGACCGGCCGCCTCCGAGAGGCCGGATGCGAGGTAGAGCGGCGTGGGTCGTCCGGCGTAGTCGCGAAGCAGTACGTCGAGGCGCTCGCGGAAGGCCGGGTCGTCGCGCGCCTGCACCCAGGCCGCCTCGAGCTGCTCGAGGGCAGGCATGAGCGTCTCGGGAACGTACTGGCCACCGTAGGGGCCGAACCGGTGCTCGACGGGCGCGCTCATCCGGCCACCGGATCCCCGGTACGGGCCACCGCTTCCATGAAGCTGCGCACCTTTTCCGGATCCTTGGCTCCGGGCTCCGACTCGACCCCGGAGGCCACGTCGACGGCGAAGGGCCTGGCCACGGCGATCGCCTCGCCCACGTTCTCCGGTCCCAGGCCACCGCTCACGATCAGTGGTACAGGCGAGCTGCGCCGGGCGGCAAGTTCCCAGTCCCAGCTCTCACCCGTCCCCCCGGGCAGGCCGGTCTTTCGGGTGTCCAGGAGGTGGTAGTCGACGTTCCGGAAACGCTCCATGTCACGCAGGTCGGCGGCCGACCCGACCCGGCCAACCTTGACGATCCGGGCGCCGGTGCGGCGGCCCAGCTCATCGCAATAGGACGGGCCCTCGTCTCCGTGGAGCTGGACCATCGTGAAACCGGTCGCCTCCACCAGCCTGGAGACATCGTCGAGCGGCTCGTCGACAAAGACGCCACAGACTTCGGCGCTGCGTCCCAGGCGGCGGGCGATCAGCTGCGCCTGGGCCGGGTCACAGGCGCGCGGGGAGCCGTCCCACATCACGCATCCCAGCGCCCAGGCCCCGTTCTCGAGCGCCATCTCGGCGTCGGCCAGGTCGGTCAGGCCACAGATCTTCACGCGGGGTGCCTCCACCCGCCCTATGGTCGCAGATCGCTACGGGGCGGCCGGGGCTAGGGCTGCCTGATGTTCTGCTGGGGACGGCGCCCGAGCTCGACCTCGACGGTCTCGCGCTTCTTTCCGCCCTTGAGGTACTCGATCTCGATCCTGTCGCCGGCCTTTTTGGAGGCGACGTAGGAGGAGACGTCGGCCGCAGAGTCCATCTGGCGACCGTCGATCTTCTCAATCACGTCGCCACCGATCATGATCTTCTGGCCGTCGAGCTCCGCCGGGACCGTCCCGCCCTTCAGGCCGGCCTTTGCCGCCGGGCTGCCCGGCTGTACCGAGACGATCAGCACCCCCTCGTCGACCGGCAGGTTGAGAGCCTTGAGCTCGGGGGTGATCCCGATGGTGGTGATGCCGAGGTAGCCGGTGTCCACCTTGCCCTCACGCAGGCCGGGGACAAGCTTGCGGGCCGTGTCGATCGGGATAGCGAAGCCGATGCCGACGCTGCCGTTGCTGCCGCCGGTCTGGATCTGGGAGTTGATCCCGATTACCTCACCGGCCGCGTCGATCAGCGGCCCGCCGGAGTTGCCGGGATTGATGGCAGCGTCGGTTTGGATGACGTTGTCGATCGTGAAGCCGTTCAGGCCCTCGATCTGCCGTCCCTTGGCCGAGACCACGCCGGTGGTGAGGGTGCCGGTCTGCCCGAACGGGTTGCCGATGGCCACCACCGGGTCGCCGACGATGACTTCACTCGAGGAGCCCAGTGGGAGCGGGCGCAGGTTGAGGCCCGAGGGGTCGACCTTGAGCACGGCCAGGTCGGTGGAACGATCGGCTCCGAGCACCTTTGCCTCGGTTGTCTTGTCGCTGTCGCCTTCAAGGCCGACGCCGATCGTGACCTTACTGGCGCCGTCGACGACGTGGGCGTTGGTGAGGATCGTGCCTTCGTTGTCGATGGCAAAGCCGGTTCCGCTCGACTTGCCCGAGCCTGAACCGGGAATCCCGAACTGCGACTCGCTGTCGCTCTGCACGCCCTCGGCGAGCACCGACACCACGCCGCGTGAGTCACGTCGGTAGATCTGGCTGGCACTCAGTCCTTCGCCGCTGGAGACCGGGCGAAACTCGCCGCTACCGGCGCGCACGACGGTCGTCTCTCCACCCCCGCCGATACCGAGCAGCGCCGCCACGGCGATCGCCGCCGCCGCGCCGACCAGGCCGGAGATGATTGCCACGGGCCAGATCTTTTTCTCATTGGTCATGGGAATCGAGGATGGGGTCGGTTGCTGAAGGTGCGTTAAACGGTTCCTGAGGCGCAGTGAAGGCTTTCAGGCTACCCCGAAGGACTTCAGCTCCCGCAGCGCCTCGGCCGGGTCGGGAGCACGCATCAGCCGCTCGCCGACCAGAACCGCGTCAACCCCGGCCTGCTCGAGTTCTTCGATCTGGTCAGCCGAGGTGATCCCCGACTCGCTCACCACGACCTTCCCGGCGGGGATCGCGGCCATCAGCTTCGAGGTACGGGTGGTGTCGACGGTGAAGTCGCGCAGGTCCCGGTTGTTGACGCCGATGATCTCCGGGTCGATTGCCTCCATGGCCCGCTCCAGCTCCTCGGCGTCGTGGACCTCGACCAGCACGTCGAGCCCGAGCTCCCGGGCCCTGGCGTCCAGGCTCCTGAGCTCGCCGTCATCCAGCGCGGCGACGATCAGCAGGACAGCATCGGCCCCCGCCGCCGCCGCCTCCGTGACCTGGTAGCCGTCGACGGTGAAGTCCTTGCGCAGGATCGGAAGCGAGCTGGTCGCCCTTGCCTCCCGCAGGTCGGCCATCGAACCACCGAAGTTCTCCTCTTCGGTCAGGACCGAGAGGGCGCTCGCGCCGGCCTCCTCGTAGGCGCCGACCACTTCGGCCACGCTGCTTCCCGGACGGATCTCTCCTGCGCTGGGGGACCGCCGCTTGAACTCGGCGATGACCGAAATTCCGGGCGCCCCAAGCGCCTGCCGCAGCCGGCCGGTGCGCCCGCGCTCCGGCAGGGTCGCCAGTAACTCGGCCTCGGGAACCTTGGCCCGCCTCTCGGCCACGCGCTCCCGCGAGGCGTCGCATATCCGGCTGAGCACGCTCATCGCCCTGCCAGCTCCCCGGTGCGGGTCACGTAAGCCGCCAGGAGTTCCCGGGCAGCCCCGGAATCGATCGACGACTCTGCCCGGGCGACGCCTTCGCCCATCGAAGGCGCGCCGGCGGAGACGTAAATGGCGGCCGCCGCATTGGCCAGGACGATGTCGCGCGCCGGCCCGGGCTCGCCCCCCAGAACGCCGGTGATGACGGCCGCGCTCGCGGCCACGTCGCCCCCGGGGATTTCATCGGTGCCGCAGGCACGGAGGCCGAGCTCTTCCGGGGAGATCACCAGGGAGTCAACGGAAGAGCCGCGCACCTCCCTCGCCTCGGTCAGGGCGGCAACCGAGACCTCGTCGAGGCCGTCCCGGCTCGAGACCACGAGGGCGTGCTCGGTACCGAGTGCGGCCAGCGCCCCCGCCATGATGTCCAGCCGCTCCGGCTCCCATACCCCGATCAGCTGGCGCCGGGCGCCTGCCGGGTTGGTGAGCGGGCCCAGGAGATTGAAGATCGTGCTCACGCCGAGAGCCTTTCGGACAGGCACCACGTGGCGGGTCGCCGCGTGGTGGGCCGGCGCGAACATGAAGCCGAAGCCGAGCTCGTCGATCAGCTCGGCCTCCGCCTGCGGCTCAAGGTCAAGCCTGGCGCCGAGCTCTTCCAGGACGTCGGCAGAACCGGTGAGGCCGGTGGCGGTGCGGTTCCCGTGCTTGGCCACGGCGCAGCCGGCACCGGCGGCGACCAGGGCGGCGGCGGTCGAGATGTTGAAGGTCTGCCTGCCTCCCCCCGTTCCACAGGTGTCGAGGAGGTGGGCGCGCTTCGGCCGGACCTCGCTGGCCATCGACCGCATCGTCTCCGCCATGCCCGCCAGCTCCTCGGCGGTCTCCCCCTTCTCGCGCAGGGCAAGCAGGAGGTCGCGGATCTGGTCCTCCGTGGCATGCCCACCCATGATCACCGAGAGCGCGCCGGCCGCCTGCTCGCGGGTCAGGTCTTTTCCCTCGTGGGCCCGGGCGGTTGCCTCATCGAGGACCGATGCGCTCACGCGACGCCTGCCTCGAGGAACCGGCCCAGGATCTCACTGCCATGAGGAGTTAGGACGGACTCGGGATGGAACTGGACGCCTTCGGCGGGAAGCTCGGCGTGGCGAACTCCCATGACCACACCGCCTCCGCGGGATGTCACCTCGAGGGATTGGGGCAGCGACTCCTCGCGGGCCACCAGGGAGTGGTAGCGCCCAACGGTAAGGGGGTCGGGAAGCCCTGCGTAGATACTGCGTCCGTCGTGCTCTACCTCCGCCGTCTTTCCGTGCACCGGATCGCCGCGGACCACCTCCCCCCCGAACGCCTCAACCAGCGACTGGTGCCCGAGGCAGACGCCCAGCGTCGGTACCCCCTCTGCGGGAAAACGTCGAGCCGCTTCGAGCGAGATTCCGGCCTTCGCCGGGGTGCAGGGTCCCGGCGAGATAACGAGCCGGTCGACCTCCCGGCCCAGCAGCTCGTCTACCGCCGCGCGGTCGTTTCGGACGACCTCGATCTCGGCTCCCATTTCCCCGAGGATCTGGACGAGGTTCCATGTGAACGAGTCGTAGTTGTCGATAACCAGGACCCGGCTCATCTCCACCCCGGCTCGGCGCAGGCCATCTCTATGGCGCGCATGACGGCCTTCGACTTGTTCACCGACTCTTCGTACTCGCTGGCCGGCGTGGCGTCGGCCACCGTGCCCCCACCCGCCTGCACATGGACCCTTCCGTCCCGGAAGACGACGGTCCTTATGTGGATGCAGGTGTCGAGGTCGCCTGCGTAGCTCAGGTAGCCGATAGCGCCGCCGTAACCGCCCCGCTTGACCGGCTCCAGCTCGTCGATGATCTGCATTGCGCGGACCTTCGGGGCCCCCGAGAGCGTCCCTGCCGGCAGGATGCTTCGCAGCGCGTCCATGGGGGTGACGCCATCGCGAAGGGTGCCCGAGACCGACGAGACTATGTGCATGACGTGCGAGTAGTTCTCGACCTCCATGAACCCGTCGACGCTTACCGAGCCGTACTCGCAAACCCGCCCGAGGTCATTTCGCCCGAGGTCCACGAGCATCACGTGCTCGGCCCGCTCCTTCTCGTCGGCGAGCAGCTCCTCGGCGATCTCCTGGTCCTCGGCCGGCCCGGAGCCGCGAGGCCTGGTGCCGGCGATGGGCCGAGTGGACGCCCGGCGCCCGGTGACGGTGAGAAGCGGCTCGGGGCTGGCCCCGACAACCTGGAAGCCGCCAAAGTCCAGGAAGTACATGTACGGGCTCGGGTTGACCACGCGCAGGCCGCGGTAAACCGAGAACGGATCGGCCGCCGTCTCGGCGGTCCAGCGCTGGGACGGGACGACCTGAAAGGCGTCGCCGGCGTGAACGTACTCGACGATCCGGGCAACGACCGCCTCGAACTCCTCCCGGGGCATGTTGGCCTCGAAGACCGGCTCCGGCAGGACGCTGCCCTCCTGCTCGGGAAGCGGCCCGGCAAGTGCCTCGTGCACCTCGGCGATTCGCGCCGCAGCGGCATCCCACGCGGTCCCGACGTCGCTGCCCTCTTCCACAAACAGGTTCACGATCACGCTGAGCGTGTGCTTCAGGTGGTCGAAGACGACGAGCAGGTCGCTGAGCATGAGGGCCATGTCCGGAAGGCCGATCTCGTCCGGGTTGGGCTCCGCGAGGGGCTCAACCGTCCGAACCAGGTCGTAGCCGAAGTAGCCGACCAGCCCACCCGCGAACGGCGGAAGGCCGTCCATCGGCGCCTGCCGCCAGCGTCCGGCGAGCTCTTCGGCGAGCGCGTACGGGTCGCCGCCGTCTCCCAGCGACCAGCTCAGGACCTCTCTCGGGGCCATACCGATGAAGCTGTAGCGGCCGAAGCGCTGGCCCTGCTCGGCCGACTCGAGCAGGAAGGCCGGCTCCGCGGGAGCCAGCGCGCGAAGCTTAAGAAAGGCCGAGACCGGCGTCTCGCAGTCGTCGATGACCTCAAGCTTCAGGGGGATCAGCGTGTACCGGCCCGCCAGGCCGATCGCCTCGTCCCGCGCAGGCCGTACAGGCCCTGCAGCCTCCGGGCTCATTTCGCCCGTTCGAGGAGCACGCGCGCGGCGTCCGCGAGGCTGCGCCCGCGGGAGGAGACGAGGACGCTCAGGTGGTAGAGCAGGTCGGCGGCCTCCTCATCGACGCGCTCGTCGCTCTCCTGAGCCACCGCGCGGACGACCTCGCCCGCCTCCTCGGTGACCTTCTCGCCGGCCAGCGCCGGCGACTCAAGCAGCTCAACGGTGTAGGAACCACCCGGTCGGCCTGTGGCGCGTGCGTCGATCGTCCGCTCGAGCGCCGGAAGTGCCTCGAACGGGACTTTCTCCTGCGAGTCGTCCTGGGCGAAGCAGCTACGGGCCCCGGTGTGGCAGGCGGGCCCGGCGGACTCGACGAGGGCGATGACGGCGTCCCCGTCGCAGTCGGTCCGCAGCGCCTTAACCTTCATTACCGACCCGGAGGTCGCCCCCTTTCTCCAGATTTCCCGGCGTGAGCGGCTCCAGAGGTGAAGATCCCCGGTTGAGGCTGTCAGCTCCATCGCCTCAGAGTTGGCCCACGCCAGCATCAGGACCTCACCGGTGCGCGCGTCCTGCGCCACCACGGGGACGAGCCCGTTGTCGTCGTAGCTGATCTCCATCACCGGCAATTCAAGCAGCGGTGCGCGCAAACTCCGGGGGCGCCTGTCTCAGGTACCAGCCGAATGATCGGTCGACCAGCGACTGGCGCCCGATCACCTTCAGCGCCGCGGTCAGGACCGGTGGAGGCAGCGCAGGGATCAGCCGCTGGAGCCGCAGGGCGATCCCGAAGGCGCGGGCATGGCGGGCTGAGAAGCCCGCGTACCGGACCAGCGCCTCCTCCACGCCTGCCTCTCCGTCGATCACGCTTCGGATCGATCGGCCGCAGGCGAGTCCGAAGTAGAAGGCAGTCCGGATCCCCTCCCCAGAGAGCGGAAAGCAGTGGCCGGCGCTGTCGCCGACGAAGAAGACGCCGTCTTCGGCCGCCGGGCGTAAGCGATGCGGAAACCAGTTGCCCTGATAGCCGACGGGTGCTCCGTCCAGCCGCTCGACGAGCGCGACCGTCGGCTCCTTTACGTGCCGCCGGGGATCGTACGAACCGACACCTACGCGCCGCTCGTCTCCCGCAGGGACCTGCCACCCGTATCCGCGACGGACGATGCCGCGCTCGATCCAGATGTCGAGGCTGTCTCCGCTGCCGTCGTGTGCGGGATGAACCTCCAGGCCGCGTGAAAGGGGGGCTTCCGGCGGCTGGTAGTGGGGGCTGGCCAGGACCCGTCTCCAGCCGAGCGCGTCGACGACCACCGGAGCCAGGAGGGTCCCCCGGTCGGTGTGGACCTCGATCGAGCCGTCCGGGAGCCTCTCGCCCCGTCCGTCCACCTTTGCCGTCTCGAAGGCCACCCCGTCGCAGCCATCCCAGAGAATCGAGCAGAGGTGCCGGTAGTCAAACGCCGACCAGCTCCATGGCAGCCGGTACTTCGATGAGCCCATCGGGGTGGTGAAGGTCATGAAGGGCAGCTCCTGGCGGATGGAGGCCTCCAGCCCCATCGCCTCGAGCCAGGGGGTTGGGCAGGCGCAGGCCGAGGTCTGCCGCTCACCTATCTCATAGCGGTCGACCAGGAGCACCTCCGCGCCGCGGCCGGCCAGCTCGCGGGCGACGGTCAGCCCGGCGAAGCTCGCACCGCAGACGATCACATCGGCCCGCCGGCCGTCGAGCGAGGTGCGATCCTCGCCGCGCTTGGTTGCCCGCCGCGTCACCGGATGTGTGCGCGCGCGATGGCGTGGACTGCATCCCACGGCCTCGGCCGGGTACTCCTGCCAACCACGTCGTATCCGCTGCGCTCGACGCGATCCAGGACGCGCCCGTACACCGCCTGGGCGACCCGCACTCCAGGCCGCATCGCCGCGGGCAGCATCTCCTCGAGGCTCGAGGTCTCCAGGAAGAGCGCCCGGGCCGTTGCAACCTGCTGGGCCACGTGCTCGCGAAGCCTGTGGGTTGCCGCCCCCCGCTCGAGGTCCTCTTCGACCAGGCCGGGCAGGTAGACCCGGCCATTGCGCCAGTCGGTGCCGACGTCACGGATGAAGTTGGTCAGCTGCAGGGCCACTCCGAGGCGGGCGAGCCGCTCGCCCGCCTCCTCCGGGGCATCCAGCAGCGGCGCGGCGACGGGGCCGACGGTCGCCGTTCCCGCCATGTAATGGTCGAGCTCCTCCTGGCTGTCCATCCGCACCGGCTCGCGGCAGTCCGAGCGCATCGACTCCATGTAGCGGGGCAGCAGCTCCAGGCGCATGCCGTATCGGGGGCCGGCGTCGACCAGCGCCCCAATTACGGGGTGGTCGGACCAGCCCCGGTCGACCCCGTCCTCGAGGATCCCCTGCCAGCGGTCCAGGGCGGCGCGCCGCTCGCCGTTTAGGCTCGGGTCGTCGGCTATGTCGTCGGCACCGCGGACGAACCCGTAGAGGGCATAGAGGGCGGGGCGGCGTTCTGCCGGCAGCGACCACGTCGCGGCGAAGTAGGTGGGGTCGCGGCGAAGCTGCATCCTGCGGCACGCGCGATAAGCGTCGGAGACCTGGCTGTCCACGGCTGGAACCACCCCCGTACCGTAAACCCCCTGATGGCTCCGCAACAAGCGCGAACCGATCGCTGCAGGCTCGTCGTCATTACCGGCAAGGGCGGCGTGGGCAAAACGACCGTGGCAGCCGCCACGAGCCTCGCCCTGGCCCGGGCGGGCCGCGACACGATTGCCGCCGAGCTTTCCGGCCAGTCGCGGATACCGGCGCTGCTCGGTGGTTCCTCCGCCGGCAAGTCCGGCTCCGAGTCGGAGATTGCTCCGGGGACATGGACTACCACGATCGATCCGGAGGGGTCGCTCGCCGAGTGGGCGGGGCAGATTGTCAGGCCCCGGGCCGTGTTGGAGCTTGCCATCCGCTCACGGGCGTTCTCGGGGTTTGTCGCAGCAGCTCCCGGGGCCAGCGAACTGATCTCGATCACCAAGGCCGTCGAGCTTTCGTCGCAGGACCGCTGGGTGCCGGGCTCGGCCCTTCACGACGTCGCCGTGCTCGACGCCCCGGCGTCCGGCCACGGCGTCGGGCTGCTGCAGAGCCCGCGAACCTATTCGGAGATCGCCCGCGTAGGGCCGATTGCCACGCAGGCCAGGGAGGTCGACGGGATTCTCCGTGACCCAAAGCGATGCTTGCTCGTCACCGTGGCCGCTCCCGAGGAGACGCCGGTCAACGAGGCGGGCGAGCTCGCCGGGAGTCTCCAGGAGAAGCTCGGGCGGGGTCCGTCCCTGGTGGTCATGAACTCGATGCTCGACGAAGGGCTGAGCCGGTCCGAGGTGGAGGCGGCAAGGAGGTCGATCGGCTCGTCTCCGGCGATCGCTGCCGCCGACCGCAGGCTGGAGCTGGTCCGCCGCCAGGAGGCCCAGTTCGAAAGGCTTCGCTCGCTCTCGGATGCGCCTGTCGCCCGCCTGCCGAACCTCGGGCCGGCCGGCGCGACGCCGGACGGCGTGGAGCATCTGGCCGATCTGCTGTCGGCGGCCCTGCCGGGCGCCTGAGTCAGTCGATGCCGAGGCGGTCCAGGAGGCCGTCGTCGCCGCGCCAGCCGCCGCGGACCCGGACCGAAAGGTCAAGGTGGACCTTCTCGCCCAGGAGCTTCTCGATCTCGCGGCGGGCCGAAGTCCCGATCGCCTTGATCATCCTTCCCCCGCGCCCCACCAGGATTCCCTTCTGCGACTCGGTCTCGACCCAGACCAGCGCCCGCACCCTCAACACTCTCCCCGAGGGCTCCATCTCTTCTACCACGACCTCGACCGAATGCGGAACCTCCTCGAAGGTCCGGCGGATCGCCTGCTCGCGAACCAGCTCGGCCACGAGCGTCGCAGTGGGCTGGTCGGAGATGGCGTCGGGCGGGAAGAGGTGGGGACCCTCGGGCATCAGCCCCGCGAGGTGACCGGCGAGCTCAGGCACTCCCTCCCCGGTGCGCGCAGAGACAGGGAAGATTTCGTCGGTGCACCCGAGCCCTGCCGCCTCGGCGAGGACGGCCAACGTGCGCCCGCGGTCAAGGCGGTCGCACTTGTTCACCGCGAGAACGACCGGAAGCGCTGCACGGCCCAGGAGCGAGGCGATGTAGCGGTCCCCCGGTCCGACGCCCTCCTCGCCGTTGATCAGCATCAACGCAGCGTCGCTCTCCGCCAGCTCGTGCTCTACCCGGGCCTGCATGCGCTCAGTGAGCCGGTCACGGGGCCGCTGGAAGCCCGGGAGGTCGACGAGCACCAGCTGGGATTCAGCCTCCTGCGCGACCCCCCGAATGGCACGCCGGGTCGTCTGAGCCCGATCGGAGGTAATCGCCACCTTTTCACCCACGACCTCGTTGACCAGGGTCGACTTGCCAACGTTCGGACGCCCGGCGAGGGCGACGAAGCCCGCCCGGCTCACCAGGAACAGATCTCTGCCTGCAGGGCCAGCATCTCGCCGCGGTCGGTCTCGTGGTCCATCCCGGCCAGGTGGAGCGCACCGTGGACGATCGCCTCGCGCAGGTCCTCGGCCTGCGGGGGACAGATCACGATGTCGCCGAGTTCCCGCGGTCCGGCCTGGGGATCCGGTCCGTCCACGGGAAACGAGATGACGTCGGTCGGCCCCTCCCCTCCGAGGTGCTCGCGATTGAGGTCCGCGATTCGCTCCTCGTCGACGAACTCGACGGCCACGTGGCCATCCTCGATCCCCGCGGAGGCGAACGAGAGGGCCAGGAGCCGTTCCACCTCGGGACGGGGCGGGGCCCCGGGAGCCGGGGCCCCGGCGATCAGGTCAACCTCGATCACCGGTCTCCCGCCGGCCCGCCTGCCCGGCGGCGCGGAGGCGGTCCTTCCCCTCACCCGTCCAGTCCCCGTAGGCCTCCACGATCCGCTGCACGAGCCTGTGCCGAACAACGTCGTCGCCACCGAAGCGCACGAACGCAACGTCTTCGACGCCGTCAAGGATCTCGCCGACGATCACCAGTCCGGAACGCTGGTCCCTGGGCAGGTCGATCTGGGTTATGTCCCCCGTGACCACCATCTTCGAGCCATAGCCGAGACGGGTGAGAAACATCTTCATCTGCTCCGGACTCGTGTTCTGGGCCTCATCGAGAATGACGAATGAGTCGTTGAGGGTGCGTCCGCGCATGAAGGCCAGCGGTGCCACCTCGATGACGCCGCTCTCCAGGTAGCCGGCAACCTTGGCGGGGTCGATCATGTCGTTGAGGGCGTCGAACAGCGGGCGCAGGTAAGGGTCAATCTTGGCCATCAGGTCCCCCGGCAGGAATCCCAGCCTCTCGCCCGCCTCAACGGCGGGCCGGGTGAGGATGATCCGGTTGACCTCGCCGCGCGAGAGTGCGGCAGCGGCCATGGCGACGGCGAGGAAGGTCTTGCCGGTTCCCGCCGGACCGATGCCGAAGGTGATGGTGTTCCGGCGGATCGAGTCGACGTAGCGCTTCTGGTTGGGGGACTTGGGAGCCACCGACCGGCCGCGATGGCTCCAGAGGACGTCCTCGAGCACCTGTGAAGGGTCCATCTCCTCGTCGAGCGCACCACGAACCGATGCGACGGTCGACGGGGCGATCTCGTGGCCGCTGTCGGCAAGCCCAGCCATCTCTCTGACGATGGTGGCCGCACTGGTGACCGCAGCCGCCTCGCCGTCGAGCGTCACTACGTTGCCCCGAAGAAAGACGCTGCAGTCGACCTGGCTCTCGAGGTCGCGTAGCACCGAATCGGCCGACCCGCTGAGGGCGCTGGCCGCCTCGTTGGAAAGCTCGATCTGCTCGCGCATCAGCCGGCCAGGATCTCCCTGGCCACCGCCGAGACGCGGGCGCCGTCGGCCCGCCCGTCCACCCGCGCCATCGCCGCCTTCATCACCGCACCCATGTCGGCCGGGCCGTCGGCGCCTGTCTCGGAGACCGCGCCGGAGACGATCTCCGCCAGCTCGGCCTCTGAGAGCTCGGCGGGGAGATAGCCCTCGATCAACTCGGCCTCCGCCTCCTCGGCTAAGGCCAGCTCGTCACGGCCGGCCTCGCGATACGCCGCGGCGGCCTCGTAGCGGCGCTTGCGCTCCCTGCGCAGCACGGCAACCTCGTCGGTCTCGCCGTCCTTCTCCGCCTTCTGCAGCTCGGAGAGGACTAGCCTCAGCGTGGCCACCCGCTCCCGTTCCCCGGCTTTCATTGCCGCGGCTATGTCCTCCTTGAGCTGCTGGATTACCGGCACCGGGCAATCATAGGCGCCCCCGGGGCACCGCGAGCGCGCGATCCGATCGGGACGCTTACTTGCCGGCCGCGGAGGCCACGTAGGCGGAAACGGCGTCGATCTGGGCCTGGTCGAGCGTTCCCGAGAAGGCCGGCATCCCACCCCCGCCGTTGGTCACCTTGGCCTTGACCGCCGCCTCGCCGGGCTGGAGCTCGTCCAGGTTCGGCCCCGCCATTCCGTTGGCGCCGGCGTCACTCAGGGTGTGGCAGGTTGAGCAGTTCGCGACGAAAACCTGCTTGCCCTCCGCGTCGGCGGAGGCGCCGGAGTCCTTGCTGTCGGACTTCTCCGACGTGGTCGGCGCCGGGGTGCTGGGAACCGACGCGGTGTCGTCGGAGCCCCCGCATGCGCCTACGGCAAGGGCAACTGCGGCGAATGCGGAGAGGGCGATCAAGCGCATGCGGCAATTGTAAGGCAGCGTGAGCTCCTCGCCAAGCGGCGAAATCCCGCACCCGGGACGTTGGTCGCCCGCACCCCCTGGACCGTACTTACGGTGTGGAAATGGATGGGAAGGTCGTCCTCGTCACGGGGGCGTCGAGCGGCATAGGAGCCGCGCTTGCCCGGCAGCTGGCCGCGGCCGGTGCCAGGGTGGTTGCCGCAGCCCGGCGCCAGGAGCTCCTCGACGACCTTGGCGCCGCCGCATCGCTCAGGGTCGACCTGTCGGACCCCGCCGACGCCCTGCGGCTTGCCGACGAGGCGCTCGAGCGCTTCGGGCAGGTTGACGTGCTCGTCAACAACGCCGGCGTACGGCTCGACGCGCCCGCCGTCGCCGCAAGCCTCGAGGAGATCGACGAGAGCTTCCAGGTGAACGTCCTGAGCCCGATGGTTCTCGCTGGGCGCCTGGTGCCCGGGATGGTCGACCGGGGCGAGGGGGTAGTAGCCAACGTCCTGGCCCCGCAGGTCTCGCCGGGGCGCCGGGGAATGGGTGCCTACGCGGCCTCGAAGGCTGCGCTGGAGTCGTTCACCCAGACCCTTCGCCAGGAGGTTGGCGGTGGCAAAGGCGTCGCCGTCTTCGGA
The DNA here is from genome assembly GCA_032119675.1 of Solirubrobacteraceae bacterium. Lineage (GTDB taxonomy): Bacteria > Actinomycetota > Thermoleophilia > Solirubrobacterales > Solirubrobacteraceae > F1-60-MAGs163. Next base: position 35,015 of record JAUMBN010000163.1, read on the forward strand.
TTCGACCCCGGGTGGGTGAAAACCGAACTCGCCCCGGACGGCAGCGACGAGCCGGACGAGGCGGCTGCCCGGTTGCTGGCCGCAATAGCCCGCGGTCGCTCGAGCCGCGACATTCTCAGCTGACGGCCAGCCTCAGGGCGGCCCACTCTCCATCGCCCGATCGTCCCGTCTCACGCATTCCGAGGCCTCGACAGAGTGACTCCGAGACCTCGTCTGCTTCGCGCACGAGGAGCCCGCTGGCCACCAGTACCTGTGGGCCCGGGCCGGCAAAACCGCCCCGGGCGAGGTCGAGGAGCAGCGGCCGCAGCAGGTTGGCCAACACGAGGCTGCCGGACGGGGCGGGACCGTCCCGGAGAAGGTCAAACCGGCCAGCCTCCAGAATGACGCCGTTGGCCTGTGCGTTGTAGATGGTGGCCTCGACGCTCGCCGGGTCGTGATCGACGGCCCGGACCGGCCTCCAGCCGAGCCTTGCGGCGGCGATCGCCAGTACCCCCGAGCCGCATCCAAGGTCGACGCAGGAGCCGACCACCGGCTCCTGCAGCAGGAACCCGAGACAGAGGCGCGTGGTCGGGTGGGCGCCGGTGCCAAACGCGCGCCCGGGATCGATCACCACCTCCGCCTCCCCGCCGGCGG